>WJIY01000016.1 GCA_014730005.1 Candidatus Babelota bacterium
AAAACTTGTAATGAAACAGTATCTAATACGGAAGAGATGCAAACGGAAAGTAATTCACTATCAGAAGATCAGCCTTTTAATTGTACAACAATTCAATCTGAAAAAATGCCAGATAATGATTCTGGATTTGATTCTTCCGACAATGAAGATGATTTTGAAAGAAATGATGTCAAGTATTCTTCAGATAGAGATCAAGAGGAAAGCCTTAAGGTAATGATTTTATATGTCGAATTACTTTCTTATATAAAATTGTTATCAGAGTCATTAATTAAAGGTTTTGAGCAAGGAGAGAATCAAAATTCAAATGATTTAGGAGATTTCTTTGATTCCCATAAAGATATGGTAAAAAAAGCTAAAGAATTAAAATTTAAATCTAATTCAATAGAGGTTGATAAACAGATTCAAACATCGTTTGAATTATTGCAATCTGGTTTTGAAAATTTAACAAAATTTCCCTATAAAAATATTTGTTTACAATTGTGTAAAATTCAAGAACTTGAAACTATAAATAATAAAATGATGGAATCAGTAAATAAACTTTTTGAGGCTGGAGAAAATTTAGAGATATTAAAATTAGTAAAAATATTATCTGAAAAAATGAGTGATTTGATCCAAAAGATAAAACCTAAAAAGAATATACAAAATTTGTTTAAATCCGCTGAAGATTTATCTTATGAATTGAAAATGGGAAAAAAATCAAATTTCAACGACTTTTTTAAATTTTTAAATTCCGAAGATTTAAGATTTTTTGTTAATTCTTGTTCAGGTCATAATATGAATAAAACACAGAATTCTATTAGAGATAAGGATCAAGATTATCAAATGGCCATTGACGGATGTAAAGATCTGGAAAATGTAGATTTAAGTGAAAGAGATCTAAGTAATTTTGATTTGAGAAGATCAAATTTAAAGGGAGCTAATTTAAGTAGGTGTAATTTAAAAAATACGAAATTAGGGGGAGCTAATTTAACCAATGCAAACTTAAGTGAAGCAAATTTATGTTACACGAATCTTTCTCATGCAAACATAACTAATACTAATTTTTCACAAGCAACTTTTAATTTTACAAATTTAGATGGTGCAATTTTTGAAGATAATGGATTAGACTTTTTTATGAGAAGACCTAATTTTATAGGAACAATTTTTATACAAACAAGATTATCAAATTTAAAATTAAACAATATAGATTTTTCCGAATCGAAGTTTAAAGAAGTTATATTTGTGAAATGTAATCTAAATTTTGTGAAAATGGATAAGATTCAGGCCGGAGGATTAACATTTGAAGATTGTTCATTATTGAATGTTACATTTAGAGATGCTTTTTTATATGGTTTTTTAATTAAAAACACAAAGGAAAAACTATATGGCCCACTTGATTTTGAAAATGCTGATATAGTAAGTAGCGAATTCAGAGGGGCTGCCGTAGGGTTCGAATGTAACGGTGTTTGGGAAGAATTTATTATGAACAACTTAGCCCGGCCATTTGCAGAATGGGTAACTGAGGGATGTATAGGAATGGGAAGTGTTATTTTAGCCTGTTCTTTTAATGGAGCGCGACTTAAAAATATGAAATTTAGTTTTATTCAATTTATAGATTTTCAAATTTCTACTACTGCTTCTTTAAATAGAGTGGAATTTAAAAATGTTTTATTTATATCACCTACGGATAAAAAAGATAAAAAAGAATATCATAAAAAGCTTGCAAATAAACTGAAAAAAAGAGGCGCTGTTGTAAATGGTAAATATG
Source organism: Candidatus Babelota bacterium (assembly GCA_014730005.1). GTDB lineage: Bacteria > Babelota > Babeliae > Babelales > UASB340 > WJIY01. The sequence continues at coordinate 1,748 of WJIY01000016.1, forward strand.
CTCCTACTCATGAAGATGATTGGAAAGGGCAATTTGTTGTTAATGAAAATTTACTCCCCTTCTTTTTAAAAGGTTATGTGAGTAATTTGGGTGCGAAATTTGTGCCAAGTTTAAAAATATGTCCTATACAATAGATTAGGAATTTAGATGTAGAATTTAAATGGAGGTTATAATGTTAAAAAAAATTAGAAATATATTTCTAATGATGGTACCCTTTTTTATAGTAACATCATCTAGCATACTATCGATGCATTCAGATCTTACTATTCCGTTTGAGAAAAAAGACAATGGTGGTCAATATCTACAAGTTCGGCCTATACAACAAAGTTCAGTAAAAAAAAGAGGTTTTGGGGCCATTGATGCACGTTTTGTTAGCTTAGAAAAGTTGCCACCAATTGGGTCATATTCGCATCAACAAATCGAAACTTATTTAAAAAATCAATGGATAAATCTGCAACATATGTATCCTACATATGAATTATTCGCTTTTAATCAATTCAATCTTTATCAACACCAAAATTTTTTAAATTATATAAAAACATTGCCAGGTTATGAAGGCTTTATAATAAGGTTGAAAGCAACCTTTGATCATGATAAAGGACTTCAAAAAAAGCTAAGTGAATTAAATAATATTGATGGTTTCATTAATAAAAGACATTGTCTCTATGGCTTGGTTGGGTCTAAAAAAGATCAAAAAGCTTTTAGAGATTTCCTTGAACATGAGAGGAAAAGAATAGAATCACAGCCTCATATTAGCTCAACAGATGAAACAGAACCACCTAGGAAAAAATATAAAACAGAATTTTGTGATACAATGCCTGC
>WJIY01000017.1 GCA_014730005.1 Candidatus Babelota bacterium
GAATAATAGAGTCTGTTGGTAATTTGTTAAAAAATAAGTGCCAAATTGAACATACTAGACACCAAAGCTTTTCTGGATTATTTATAAATTTAATTGCTGGAATTGCTGCATATAATTTTAGAAAATCTAAACCCTCTATTTTTACCGTTAAAAACAATATGAAATTGCTATTTGATTAACCCGAGCTCGCGTTAGTATAAGTTTATTTTTTAATGTATTTTCATTTTTTTAATTCATAAATATTAGCAGCAATAGCCGTTGACAATTTTAATGCCGCAAAACTAATTTCTGCTGTTTTTGCAAAACTTAACTCATTAGTATCAAAACAATTCGCCTTAAATAAAAAAGAATTTAAAAGACAAATAAGCACTGCCATAGAAAAATTTTTTTATTTTGTTTTTAATAATCATACAAAACCTTTAATTATTTAATTTGAAAATAAAAACGATTCAGGAAGAATATACATACAGCAACGACAATAAGGACAGTTATGATCTACATAATCATTTTGTTGTACAAACCTGTATTTAATTAAACATTGTTTGCAAAATAAATGATTGCAACAATCAGTTAAAATGACTGATTGATTATCTTCAAATTCATCATAACATATAGGACAATAACTTTCTACTTTATCTCCATATTGTTCTTTTAAATTTTTAAATGACTTTTTAGGTGAATTATTATTACTAGGATAATTTTTTTCCTCATCTTCTTCTTTTGCAGGGTTTTGTTTAAGATTTTCTTCTAACTTTCTTTTATTTTCTAAAAATATTGGTATTAAAACTACGATTCCTAAAAATATTAAACAACTTAATGCTTTGTTAGGTATTAATGCAGTTTTATTATCAATATTTCTTGTCAAAGATTTTAAAAAAAATCTTAACAAACACTGTAAATTTTTAACTTGTAGATCATTAATAAAAGATGAATCAATTGAAATTATAATATCAATGATTACTAAAGCATGTTTAAATAATGTATAAAAAACTTGTTTTTTAAACATAGTATTTTCAGATAAATCATCTAGCTTGATTTTCTTCTTTTTATTTTTTTTCAATTTAATATTTTGAATATTTTTATTTTTAAAAAATTGGTCGACCTTTTTTATCCCACTAAATAAATCAAATTGTATATTAAAAGATTCAAGCAAAATAAATCCCACCTTTTCTGCTTTGCTTATATCTATCTCTTTTGATGAATTATCAAAAGAACGCAATTTGGTACAACTACATAATTTACATAATGAATCTAAGATATCAAGCGATAAATATAACATCTCATAAACAATTTTTCTTTGTTCATTCCCTTTAAAATCATAAAAATCCGATAATGCAAAAGGAATATATTTCAAACCTGCAGTAGTTGCTTCAAAATAATTTCTAATATTTGATGCCACAGCCAAATTACAATTTGTTAATAATAATAATATTATTAATAATTTTATTTTAAAATTTTTCATACAATAATATTAATTATTTTTAAATTATTCAAATAAATTAATCAAACGAGGATCAATCTCATTAAATTTCTTTAACAAAGTTCCATCCGATTTGAGATATTCACAAAAGTCACTAAATTGTTTCTCTCTTAAAACGTTATTTATTATATGAGGATTATTAGGTGCTTTTTCCATCTTTTTGCCTAATTTGCTTAAAAAATATTTCCCATAAAATTCTTTCCTACTTTGCAATGACTTAATTTCTCCATTTTTTTGCTCTTTCATATCGGGATCTGTTGTATTCTTAAGCTCTTCTTGCTTGCTTTTTATTTCTTTTTCAATATTAGTAATAATTTCCTCTTGATACTTCTTAGAAACGTCTTTCAGAATATCATGAAGAGATTTTTTCATTTTTTTAACACGTCTAATATTAGCGAATAAATTGCTTATTAACACCAAGGCTAAATAAACAGGAACTCCTTCAGAAATTTCAATCTTTTTTGTGTCAATAGAATTTGATAAAATCCTTGCCCAAGTACTAAGCCATGAATATATATTTCTATAAGAACAAGCTTTATTATTATCTAAGGAAAATAAAACCGAATACTCTGCCTCTGCAAATATAAAGCTATATTTCAAAAGGCAATAAAATATTCTCTTTTCTCTATTATTAGAATCATCCTCATTTGATTCTTGTTCAAAACTTGTTTTTTTATTTTGTTTCAAATTTTTAATTAATTCAAATAAATCATAAATTCCAAATCCCATCTCTAAAAAAGTCACGTCTTCACAATGATCATATATTTTAATCAAAGTGTTTAAAACGCTAGAAGATGAATAAATCGTTTTAAAAAATAAAGCGGCTTTTTCTTTATTATTAATATGACAAACATCGGATAGAATAGCTGTTGATAATTTTCCAGCTGCACATAAAACCTCAATTTTTCCAAGAACATTGAGATTATTATAATCATTAGAAAATCTGTTAAAATCAAAACCCAAACAAGCGTGGTAACCAAAAAATGCAAACATTAAACCAAAACAAATTTTTTTCCTCAAAAAAACCATAAGCATAAATCCTTTTTAGAATATCCCCAACAAGAAATCTATTTTATTAAAATATTAGGTAAATCATTTTATCAAATAATTTTTTTTTTAAAACAATTTATTGAAATATTCTGCCACATTACTTAATCATTTTTATTTGATATACTCCAAAAAGTATAAAAATAATTGATATTTAAAAACTAGCATTGCTTCTAGGACAAAGGAAAATATTCATGGATAAACGATATGATCATTTAAAATACGAAAATGAAGCTCGTGAAATATGGGAAAAACACAATGCTTATAAATTTAATCCACAGTCTAAAAAAGAAATTTTCAGCATAGACACGCCACCTCCCACAGTTTCAGGAACTCTACATACAGGACATATATTTTCCTACACACATACAGACATCATTGCACGCTTTAAAAGAATGCAAGACAAAAATGTTTTTTATCCAATGGGATTTGATGATAACGGTCTACCAACAGAAAGATATGTTGAAAAAAAACATAAAATAAAAGCATCCATGTTAAAACGATCTGAATTTATTAAACTCTGTTTAAATGAAACCAAAATAGTAGAAAAAGAATTTGAAAAACTTTGGAAAACAGTTGGATTATCTATTGATTGGTCTAAAACTTATTCAACCATTTCTAAAAAAGTTCGCAAAATTTCACAATATTCATTTATTGACCTTTTTAAAAAAAATCTTGTTTATAGGAAACAAGAGCCGTCTCTTTATTGCACAACATGTCAAACCTCTGTTGCTCAAGCAGAACTGGATGATGCACAAATATCGTCAACTTTCAATGACTTAGAATTTAAAACAGAAAAGGGAAAAAAATTAATAATTGCAACAACCAGACCAGAATTACTTCCTGCATGTGTTGCTATTTTCTACCATCCCGAAGACCAAAGATATAAACATTTAAAAAACAAATTAGCAATTGTTCCGATTTTTAATCAAAAAATAAAAATTCTACCGGATGAAAAAGTAGAAAAAGATAAGGGCACAGGACTTGTAATGTGCTGTACTTTTGGAGATCAGACAGATATATATTGGTATAAAAAATATAAGCTACCTTTTATTCAAGCAATTGGATTTGATGGCAAATTGACTAAAAATACAGGACCATTAGAAGGTCTTAAAGTACATCAAGCAAGAAAAAGAACAATTGAATTACTCCAAGAATCCGGAAAATTATTAAATCAAAAAAAAATTAATCATAATGTTAATGTCCATGAAAGATGCAAACAAGAAATTGAATATTTAATACTCAGACAATGGTTTGTCAAAATTCTAGATAACAAAAAATATTTTTTAGAAATGGCCGAAAAGATTGAATGGAAACCGAAATTTATGAAAGCCCGTTATCGCGATTGGGTAGAAAATTTAGGTTGGGATTGGTGTATATCAAGACAACGTTTTTTTGGTATCCCATTTCCAGTTTGGCATTGTCAAAATTGCGAAAAAGTAATTTTAGCAGATCCAAAAGATTTGCCTGTTGATCCTCAAGAAAAAAAATATTCCAAATGTCCAGAATGCTCAAGCAATGATATTAAACCAGATACTGATGTTATGGATACTTGGAATACCTCTGCATTAACTCCAGAAATAAATATAAATTGGCCAGAAAACAATCAAAAAATTTCTATACCTATGTCTATACGTCCGCAAGCACATGATATTATACGAACTTGGGCCTTTTATACAATTGTAAAAGCTAAATATCATCTCAATAAAATTCCATGGAATGAAATTGTCATTTCAGGCCACATTTTAGCAGGAAAAGAAAAAGTCTCAAAATCTAAACAAAGCGGTCAAAAAATACCAACTCCAGAAGAATTATTAAAACAATATCCAGCAGACGCTGTTCGATATTGGGCTGCTAATGGTAAACTTGGAATGGATACTGCTTTTAGTGAAAATCAATTAAAAATAGGACAACGTCTTATAACAAAACTTTGGAATGCTTTTAGATTCTGTAAACAAAATCTTGAAAGTTGTTCAAAAACAAATTATAAAAGACTAGAATTAGATAATCTAAATAAATGGTTATTACATAAATTTTCTATAACATTGAAGATATATCTCGGCTATTTTGAAAAGTATGATTATACATTAGCACTTGAAACTGCAGAAAAGTTTTTTTGGCATGATTTTTGTGATAATTATTTGGAATTAATAAAATATCAAATATTTAATCCAGATAAATACAAAGAAAATGAAATTGCCGCAACAAGATTTGTTTTATATGAAATAGGCTTTGGAATATTACAATTATTTGCACCATTTACATCGCATATTACAGAAATATTATACCAAAAATTATTCAAAAATATCGAAAATATTCCCAATATTCATAGCACAACTTTTGATACAACTCGTTATTCATATAATTTTAGTGATGAAACACAATTTATTAATAAATTAATTATGCTAATCACTATATGCAGAAAACTAAAAACTGAAAAACAGCTATCCTTAAAAACAGAATTAAAAAAATTAATTCTTTATTCAGAAAATCAAAATTTATTATCAAAATTTAAAGAAGAAGAAAAATTATTAAAAGGAATAACTAAAGCAAATAATATTTTATATAAAAAAGAATCAATACCAACATCGTTACAAAAACAAGATAATTCATGGATTATGAATATTTTAATTGATTGATCATGATTTTAATAAAAAATAATATTAAAAAAATTAAAATAAATGAATCTCTGATTAAAAAAAATGTAGCAAAAATATTAGATTTATTAGGTTATAAAAATTTTGATATTGGAATACTTTTCACTACAAATAAAACAATTAAAAAATTTAATCAAAAATATCGCCAAAAAAATAATCCAACGGATATTTTATCTTTTCCTTATCATGAAAATCTAAAACCTGGCCAAAAAATAAAAATATCAACAATAGATGATCAAAATTTAGGCGATATTATAATTTCGCTTGAATATGCCAAAATAAAGTCCGAAAATTTAAATATTTCTTTGCAAAATCACTTAAAAAATTTAATTGTACATGGAATTGCGCATCTTTTAGGTTATGACCATCAAACCGAAAAAGATTACAAGCTCATGCATGCATTTGAAAAAAAATTATTAAGAAAAATTTCATATTAACGCAAGCTCAATAATTATTTTGCACCGCAATAAACAGTAAATCTATAAACCCTGAGTAACTTTGCAAACACCATATCCTTTGTCTTCGCTAAAGCTATAAAGGGCAAGCACCGCACTCAGGATGAACCTTGGATGACAATTTTAAAATGCTTTTAAAATTGTCATCCAAGGTTCAATAGAATGATTATTTTTGTGATTATCAGTTATAGAATTCATATAATATTAAGCTCCTCCAATTAAATTTACTTTTGACCCTAAATACAAGGGCAAATTACGAGTATTAAATTTAATTTTTTCATCATATTCAATTAAAGAACGTGCAAATTTTGCACATAATTTGTATATTAGTCTTTCAATCTCTCGTATTCCAGGTTCTTTTGTATAATTAACAACCATTTTATGAATCACTTTAGAATCAAGCTCAAAGCCTTTATTTGCTAATCCAGTTTTCTTTAATATTTTTGGAAGTACATATTTTTGTATTATGGATATTTTTTCTTCCAATGCATATCCAGGAAGAAAAATAACTTCCATTCTATCTATTAATGGATCCGGTATTTTTGAAACATCATTAGCTGTAGCAATAAATAATACTTTAGAAAGATCAATATGTATTCCTAAATAATTATCATAAAAAGAACAATTTTGTTCAGGATCCAATACTTCTAATAATGCAGCACAAGGATTACCATTACTTGAATCCCTTCCAACTTTATCTATTTCATCTAACATTATTACCGGATTAAAACTTCCAGAATTTTTCAAAGCAATTACAATTCTACCAGGTAAAGCACCCACATATGTTTGTCTATGTCCTCTTATTTCAGATTCATCATGCACACCACCTAAAGATAATCTAAAAAATTTTTTACCCAAACTACACGCTATAGATTTTCCTAAAGACGTTTTTCCAACACCAGGTGGACCAACAAAACACAAAATGGGAATATCACAATCCTTATTAATAGTTCTTAAAGCAATAAAATCCAAAATTCGTTCTTTAACTAAATCTAATGAGTAATGATTTTCATCTAAAATTTGTTGTGCTTTTCTTATATCAATTTCATCTTTTGTATAACTTCCCCAAGGTAAAGCCAAAATAGTTTCAATATGATTTTTTATCATATTAAATTCAGTTGATTTCGCTGAAGTTTTTTCTAACCTATTAATTTGCCTTGATAATTCACTTTTTGCTTCCTCACTTAATGGTAATTCTTCCATTTTATGCTTAAAATTTTCACATTCAATTTCCATATCTCCATCAATACCAGCAACTGAATTTCCATACAATAACTCTGATTTATAATCTAAAACATCCGTTAATACTTTGCATATAATTGAAAATGCCTCTTGATCTGAAAAATAAACGTTATTTCTATTTTTATAATCCATATATAACATATTGAATTTATTTTGAAATTTTTTTGGTATATTAATCTTATGCAGCAACCAATTTTTTATAAAATTAATTAAAATTTCTCTAGATGAATATTCTTTATCTTCTAAAAAAAAATTTACACCAAGATGAACAAAAGGGGCAATTAAACAAGCAAATTCCCAAAATCTAGCGGAACTTTCACTTTTCAGATCTTTTCTCATTATATCAAAACAAACATCAAACCTTCTGTCTCTTGGTGTTAAAAATATTTTGGATAAATAATACATTTTGGCTTTTTTTAAAATAAATGGCTCAATAATAAATTTCTTTATCAAATAACTACTGCCCAGAATAATACACACAGATATCAATCTTCTAAACCAATCTTTAATTTTTTTTCTCCAAAAAGATTGATTCATTCTATTTGGCGTTAAAGCTTTTATTAAATAATCACATTTTTGAATTTCAGACTTACGAAGATTTATATTGATACTTTGAGTATTTTGTATACTTACAAAAATTAAAAAAATTGCAGTAATAATGGTAAATCTTACAAGATACTTCAACCTCCCCCCTCACAAATAATCCACAAATTCTAAATATCTAAAAAATACTGTATCAAAAAGGTATATGCCATTGATACAAAAAAATTAAAAAGATATTGCTATTTAAAATCAATGTTTATTTTTAAAATTTTAAATTCTTAATTTCCTATATTAACACAAGCTCGATAACTGCTAATTTCAAAAATAGCCATTCTATCAATTATTAGTGTAACCCTTTCCAGCAACCTGGAAAGGTAATAGAATTCTTGCAAAATTATTCAGGGTTAGCGAATTTATAGATCCATCGTTAATTTCGTTACAAAACAAGTAAGAAGTTCGCGTTACCTCAATTAACCAGGCTAATAGTATTAAACAAACTCAATAAAACACCCTAATTTTTTACTATATGAATTTTTACAGAAAAAACAAAAAAATTCATTGATAAATTTTGTCATTAGTTTATATTTCTTAACGTAATGTTAATTCTTTTTGGGGTAGGTCAAAAATACAATTTTTTTATAGGAAAAGCAGCAAAATGGATAACATAAAAAATATTGCAAAATATGTAACATCGGAAGTTGAAAATGCATATGATTCTTCTTATGATTATGCAATTTATGATATTAAATTCATATTCAATGATGAGGAAGAAATCAATGACCAAGAAGATAGTTTGAATGAAAATTATTTAAATTTGGACATACCAAATATTGGTGGAAATATCCATTAAAATTTTAAGTAAAATTCGGCGTGTTAAATTAATAGCTTTTAAAGCAAATCAAACGTAACTTTTTACTTATTTACCTGTTAATTTACCTGCAGGAAACATTGAAATAATATATTTCAAGTCATCATCATTAAATCTTACTCCACCTCCCCATGTAGGTCCAGCAGTTTTTCTCCCCATAATATCATCAAATCCTATAACTGTATAAATGTTTCTTAAGAAGAAAAGCTTATTAATCCATCTAATGTAAGGACGTGAATATGATGTACCATAATCTGCATGCTTAGTTCCTCTAAAATCAAAAGCTTCTACACTGGAAATCCAATGAAACTTATCAGTATAAAGCGGAACATAAATATCACAGGCCATACCAAATGTATTTTCAAACAATCCAATACGCAAAGCAAAACGATTAAAGCGTTTACCAAATTGAAAGCCAAAAGACATGTCATTTTTAGTTCGAACTGTTTTATCTATTGTTTTTGAAAATTCTAATCGATCATGAGCTTTTTGAGCATTACCAAATTCATTATTTCCATAATTTAATTTATCAACCTCCAGTTCCTTCCCTTCTTGATCAAACCATTCACGTTGCTCTTCTTGTCTTAAATAATTACCACGTTCATCAGTAACAATTTGAAACTGATAAAAATAATCTAAAGTAGGACGCAATTTAATATCAAGATATCCCTTTGAATTCCAATCACGAGCCAAAAGAAGCTCTGAATGCATGTCAATATCTATTATAAAAGATTGTGCTTTCACCACATATTCTTTCAAACCACGTATTGTTTTTTTAATATCATCATAAGTTTCATCTTCATTAATTAACTTGCCCAAAACACCTTTACCCGTATTTATTTTTTCAACAACCTCCTCAGCTTCTCGGAAAGTTTCACGTGCCTGAACCGCTGTATCATCTATTGTTATAAAAGCAGTCCCAACTTTTTGACTAGCGTCAGAAACTTTTGGTAAAGTATCATCGGCAAAAGCAAGCGTTAAACGATTAGCATCTTTTTTAATTGATGGAAAAGTTTGATTAAAATTATCTTGAATTGAAGGAATCGCTTCTTGTAAATGATGCATTGTATATTTTAAATCAATAATGGATGCATTCAAATTATCTTCATTTTTACGAATAGTTCTATCCAAAACCTCAGAAAAATCTGCCATTTTATTTGATGCTCTAGCAATACCACTAAGGGCATTTTTCATATCTATCTCACCTTCAGGTGTGGCAAAAACGCTACGAAATGAAAAAGCTATATCTTGTATACTTGAGGCAATATCTTTAAATTGATCTAATAAATCACTTACTGTTGCAGGCGATTTACCCGGCATAGATAAAATACTTCCTGGCAATAAAAATCCCGTTGAAGGATCTCCAGGTTCTAAAACAAGAGTTTTCGTTCCTATTAAACCCTCTTGAGTAATCATAGCATACGAATTTTTAGCAAGTTTAATATCCTTACTAACTTTCATGATTATTTCAGCTCTACCATCAGGCAATAATTCTATAGAATCCACCCATCCTACATTAACTCCTGCTATTTTTATAAAAGCGTTAACATCCAAACCGCCAGTATCATCAAAATAAGTTTTGTAAGTATTATATTGAGCTCTGTCTAAACGAAGCGAACCTATATTAATACTTAAATAAATAAAAATAGCTATTGCACTAATTATAAATAAACCAACACGCGTTTCTGCCTTCACAAGACCACCCTATCTTGTTACTAAAAAAACTTAAATCCAATACATTTTAACAATTTTCAAAATTTTATTATTCGACTTCTCCTTTTTTTCAGAATCTTTATCTTTAGCTTCTTTTTTCTTATTTTGTTTTATTTCTTCGATTTTATTTTCTTTTTCATCCAAAACTTTTATAATAGCCAAAACTTTTTGTTCTACTCCTTCAATAATACCACAAGATAGCACAGAATATGATTGTGTACCAAATTCTTTAGCTAAAATTTTATTTAAAACATTTAATGTTTTTGGTTTAGCACCAAAAATTGGTTGTAGATAATTCCAATTTTTTTCCCAATCAGCACCCCAATTTTTTTTATAATTTTCGATCAATATTCTATATTTATCTTTAAGTTTTTGTGCATCATTAGCCACTGGCCGACGCAAGTTTAAAATAGCACACAATGAATCGGATGCAAATAATAACTCTATTTTGTCATCAAAGGACCATGTAGTAAAAAGATCCTGTAAATAAATTGAATCATTTGGTTGAGCTAATTTACCTTTTTCAGGTAGTTGTGGTGGTTGATAAAACACATTTAAATTTTCAAATCCTTCAATTTCAATAAGTTCAGTTACATCACTTAATTCATTTTTTCTTTCCTTAAAAAATTCTGTTAATTTTTTTAAAATCTCACCCTCCGCAAACTTTCTTTTAATATACAACCCTTTTAAAAGTTCTGCATATTCTTTTTTAAACTCCTGTTTTTCAAAATCAAAAGCTTTATTTATATTTATTTTTCCATCTTCACAAGTTATACAAAATTTAATTTGTCCATCAATCCCATCGATATTTTTATATAGATTAAAAATTTGCCATTTATTTAAATTGGGCAATATACGTGATAAAAAATTTTTAAATCTTTTTTCTGGATTTTCTTTTTGCCCAACCCTACTTTCTTCTTCCTCTTTAGCATTTCTTTCTTGTAACTGAGAAATAGCTAAATTGAAGCCTCCTAAAGCAAGGGCCCGAGCCTTTTGTGTAGCAACAACTCTTTTATCAAAATTTACACCAACCCAAATACTTCTGAACAATTGTTGAGTTAAAAAAGCAATTAATGAAAGTATTAATAAAGTAAAAAGTAAAATTGAACCTTTATTTTTTTTTAACATCAATTACTTGCCTTTTAAAACTTAAACATTTGATGATTTTTCAGGAATATTTGCTTGCTGTTTTTTATCGTCCGCTTTTTTTTGTTCTTCTACCTTTGTTTTCTCATCTTTTCTCTTATCTTCTTTTAAAGTAGGGAAAGTCAAAATTGGAATAGAAGCATTCCAACTAAATTGTTGTTGTAAATTATCATTCCAAAAAACAATATAATATTCAACTTTTTGCGGTACCTGATAATCAAACTTTGCTTTATCTGTTTGTTTTTTATCACTTTTTTGTAACAAATTATTTTTTATATATTCCATATTCCAAACAAAAGATTTTAAAACATCTTTATCTTCTTTTTTTAATGTTGAAATGTCCTTATTTTTATCATCTGACACCTTCAAATACACGTACTCTAAATACATTTCTTTTATATTTTCAGCCACATTAAATTTTCTAATTACATGTTTCTTTTCACGTGCACGCATCTCCTCGGACTCTTTAAAATCAAAATTATCCAAATCAAAAGTTTCTTTTCGTACTAAATCATAACTTGTTTTATCATTTAAACTTCTCTTCTTATTTTTAATTAATTCATATTTAATACGAACAAACCTAGACCTTCTTTGTCCATAAATCTGCAATGGATTGGTTGAAATGAAATTAACACTTTTAAAAAGCTCCCATTTTTTACCTTCAATTCGACGATATTCATCTTCATAGATATCACCATGAAAATATTTCTTATCTTCAGTTTCTTTTTTTTGTAATCCAATATCACTAGGTTTTTTATCTAGATCCTTTGCCTCTTTTAATATTGGAATAAATGCAGCAGAAAGATCCTTTTGCATTTGTTCAATTAACAAACACACATTACGATTAACAATCATTCTATCTCTTGAGTTGTTCATAAACAGAATAAGATTTCTATACAATTGTATCATTCCAAAAATAATAAAGCTGGAAATAGAAAGCGCTATTAAAACCTCTATTAAAGTAAAAGCTAAGTTATTTTTTTTTGTTTTTATCATCAACTTTTATTTTCTTTTTCAGGAATTAAAACGAAAGTTAACATTTCCAAATTAAAATTATCTGGTCCATTTTGCCATTCTCCAACAGATTCAACAATATGAATAAAATCTTTAAAATCTATCAGAGAAGACTTTTTATTAATTTCACTTAACTGTGTTGTAATCTTTACATTAGGATTTTCTATATTTTCAATCCAAGGCTTATCCTTTACAGGCTGCTTTAAATAAAAATCTAATAAAATTTTTTCAACAAGAAAAATTCTATTTAACTTATCAGAACTATTTTGCAACCTGTTTACAAATTTTAAATGCAAGCTAGTTAATATAGAAACAGCACTTACTAAAATAAATAATGATAAAATAACTTCTAATAATGTAAAACCTGACTTTTTTTTCATATAAATTATTTTTCCAGCCTTACGAAATTTTCAACAAGTTCAAATTTTCCCAAAAAAGGTGCAATCTTAAATGTTACTTTATCTTCTTGATCATCTTTTTTATTAATAATATGAATAATTATAGGTTGCACTAAGCCATTTGGAATTATATAACAATATGCATAATCTTTATTTTGTTCAAATTCATTTTGTTTTCCATGATATAATGCTTGCATGCGAATATTATAAGGTAAAGTATATTTTGTTTGAAAATAACTTGAAAAAACTTGTTCATAAACTTTTTTACTCGAATCTTCAGGATATTTTTCTTCTTGTTCAACTAAAACAAAATCAGGCTCAGTAATATTTGATTTAAATGTAAGTCTATAATTTTTTTGAGTTGCAATTGCTTCTTGTCTTGCATAATAAAGTAAATCATTAAATTCATTTAAAACTGTATTCAATTCAGTAACAGGTTCTTTTGTAATCAACCATCTTGGAATTATGGTTGCCATAATCGATACGACAACCATAACCATAATAATCTCTATCAAAGTAAATGCTGAATTGTATTTTCTCAAAAAAAATTAACCTCCAACTATAATTTCAGCATTTTCTCCGATACCTCCTTCTTGTCCATCGGCACCATATGAAATTATTTCTAAATACCTAAATTTTTTAGATTTTACCGGAGGAATATTAAGCTCTAATTCATTACCCCACTTATCTAAAAGATCATCCTCACTATCCAAATAAGGACCATTCCAATTTTCAACACCCTGTGGTTTTTCTATAAGTGCTCTTAAACCACCTTCTCTTTTTGTTGGATAATGACCTACATTATTTTTATATTCAACCAATGCATCCTTTACTTTTCCCATTTTAAGTTTCGTAAGAGCAACATCTGATTGAGCTATTCTTCTGTATAAAGTAGGCCCTAAAAACGCAAACAAAAAACCTATGATTGCTAAAACAATCAATATTTCTATCATTGTAAAAGCAGAACTTTTTTGAAAAATCATAAAAAAACTCCTTTATTTAAAATCCTTGTATATTTCCCATTTCCATTATTGGTAAAAATATAGAAATAACAATAAACGCAATAATCAAACCTGTAAATATAGTCATAACAGGTCCAATTTTACTTATCAACGATTCTGTCAACTCGGAAAGTTCACCGTCGTAATCTTGTCCTACGGTTAAAAGCATTTGTGCTAATTGACCAGATTGCTCACCTGTTTTTATCATATAAATTGCAATATTTGGAAAAAGACCAGTCTCTTGTAAATATTTTGCAATTTTACCTTCTTTAATAATTTTTTCTCTTGCAGCTTGAAGCTTTACAACTAAAACCTTATTTTCAACTATATTACAAACAATATCAAGTGCCTCTGCTAAATTGACATCTGCTTCTAACAACATTCCCAATGTTTTACTAAATTGCACAACAGCTTTTGTTCTTGAAAAATAAGAAGTCATGGGAAATTTTAAAAAAAGCTTATCTAATTTGTACCTTCCTGATGAGGTTGACTTCCAATAGGTAAAAATTAAAACAAGAACTAAAAAACTAATTAATAAAATTAAATAATAATTTAAAACAAAATCAGAAATATTTTTCAAAAATAATGTAGGCGCAGGCAATTCCTGGCCCATTTTTAAAAACATATCAGTAATTCTAGGAACAAGAACTGCCAATAAAGCAATAACAACTATAATCGAAAAAGAAATCATAAAGATAGGATAAGCCATTGCCTTGCGAATCTTTTTTTTAGTTTCTTCAGATTTTTCAAGATACTCAACAAGTCTTTGTAAAATTAAATATAAATTTCCACTTGCTTCACCCGCTTTTACAAGTTGCACATAAACATTAGAAAATATTTTTGGATATTTATTTAATTGATTTGCTAAAGAATCACCGGCTTTTAATCCATCTTTAATATTTATTAAAATTCTTTTAAAACCCTTATCAAACTGTTCAATCAAAAGTTCAAATGCTTGCAATAAAGGTACTCCAGATTTCAATAAAACAGATAACTGTTTTGTAAAAATAATCTTTGTTTTTGTATCTAATTGTCGTTCAAAAAGCCCCCAAAAACTAAATTTTTTAGATTCAATTCCTGCTTCTTTTATTTTTATGGGCATTAAACCTTGACCTTTTAAAATTTCTCTTGCTGATTGCATGGAAGAGGCATCTATTGTCCCAGAAATCCTTTTTCCCTTTCGATTAAACGAATCATACCAATAAAGAGGCATTAAATATCTCCATAAATATAATTTTGCTTGAAAAAAATTTAACTTGAGTGTTAGTATAACTCAGCTAAAATGATTTTATACAAGTTATTTTAATAATTTATCCGAAAGGAGCTCCGGATGAAAATAAAAAATACAAGTTCTTTCATCCTTATTTTAATATTTATAACTTTTAGTTCTAATGCTTTTGCAAAAAATAAAAATTTCATAGAACCTAAAACTGATATTACTAAATATTTAGGATTAGATGAAATAACACCATCTCAATTTAGTACAATAAGCATAAAATATTATTTCAAAGATTTACAAAACCAACTTAATACAGAAAAACATAGTTACTCAAATGAAAAAAACAAAACAACACTTTTTAATGAATCTTTAACAAATTATGTAAAAGGAATTTATAATTTAAACTCTTACGCTAATTTCTTGTCACAAAATGGAACACATGTTGTCGAATTTTTAGAATTAGGAAACGAATTAGATCTCAATACACAATCTTTATATACAGGCATAAGATTGTTTTATAACAAAATAAAATCATGTGAATTAATTGATGATAGTGTTATAATACAAATTCTTGAAGCTATGCCAATGTTAGAAAAATATTTTGATTTAGAGGAAGAATACAAAACTCCATCCTTAGAATCATTAACAAAAAACATTGAACATGAACTGCTTTTTCATTTTACTGAACATCTAAAAGATTTTAATACTCAACCAAATAATTTTATAAAAGAACTTTCATATAACATTAGTCAAATGACAAAAGACGAATTGCAAGAAATCCAAAAATTAACAGAAAAAAAAGAAATACGAGACCGTTTGCGTCAAATAACTATTAGATTTTTTGAAATTGCTTTAAGTAAAACAATTTGGAATCAATTATCACCTGAAGGCGTTTGGAATTCTGTAATTTCTATTGCAAATGGGCTTCAATTATTAGGAGTTCACGGAATTATAGATCATATGGATGATCTTGATGATATGCTTTGGTCTTTAACTCACCGTTTTTGTTATTTTTTAGATTTAACAGGCTCTGCTTTACCTTTAGATTTTTACGAAGAAGTTGAATCCGATTTAGAAAATAAAGTTGTATTTTTTCTTGAAGCACAAGAACAAGATGAAGAAATAATCACCAAAAAAGAAACAATTGCTCAAACCATTTTAAAAGCAAAAACAAAAGCTATTGCATTTGAAGAAAAAGGAATATTTACAGATCAATTAATAGATTCATAGATATATTTTGCAATTAAATGAAGCAATATGATATTGCCTTATTTAATTGCAAAATATACAAATTCTATTATTATTATCATTAGAAATAATATATGACTGGTTTCTTTTAAAATGAGGCGATTGATTCCTCCTTGTTATTAAATTATAATCAATATTTTCTGAATTAAAAAAAATGACCGTTTTTTGTAAAAAATTAAAAACTATAGAATCAATAAAATCATCCTTACAAATAATTCCTTCTTTAAAAAAATCAATTCCAAAAATATTTTCTATATTAGTTTTCAAACTATTATATTTTTTTTTATAAACACAAATTTTGCTATCACCCATTATAAATATTCGCATCTCATTAATAGATTCTTTACAATTGTCGTAAAAAATCTTACATCGCTCAAAAATATCTTTAATTTGATCATCAGGTATACATGCATTTGTCAATTCTTCGCTCATACCTAAAACATTAGATATTAGAAAAATGAAAAATAAAATAAACAAAAAATATTTTTTTATATTTATTTTAATATTCATAATTAATAATCCACAAAAGCATTATTTTCAGGCATATCATTACCAGAAAATTGAATTTTTTTGTTAACAAAATCAAAAATTAAACTTTTAACAAGAATTTCATTAGTATACTCAAACTCCCAATTTTTTAAATTATTAGACAACAATATTTTAAAAAATTCTATTGTTAAATAAAACATATCCTCTGTAAATTTAATACCGTAATGACTTAAACATAAATTAATTTTAGTTTGTTTAAAATCATTTATAGATACTTTTGAAAATTGTGCCATGAAATAATTAAAAAGATTTGAAAGCTTTTTTTTGTTTGAAAGATTAAAATCATCTAACAATTTTCCTGTTCCTAATACTTTATTGCAAAAATAAAACATCAAATTCAACTTTAAAGCTTCATCTTTTGTAAGTTCTTTTGCTTCAATCGCTCTCAATTTAATTTTAAATTCATCAGAAAAAATTGAAAATAAATTGTTTGAAATGAAATTTAATGCAATTAATAAAGTAAAAAATATTTTTCTCATTACACGTCTCCTTAAAAATTTAATATAAACTGACAACCAATTGTATTTGGATTTATAACTCTTTTGCCGGTAATAGGTAATTTATAAAAAAAACTTATTTGAGGTTTAAACCAAGACCCTTTAAATTCTTGGAAAAAATCATAATTTAATTGAAAAATAAAATTCTGCATGGTCCATTCTTTTAAACTTTGAGCAGAATTAATAATGTTATAACTAAAATTGTTAGATTGAGCCACAAGTTTGTCGTCATCATGTTTTGCAAATTGATAAGCGATCATTGCAGAAATTCCACCTAAAAAACGTTGCGCTTGCACAAACAAATTAAACTTCCAAGCTATTCCGGCAGATCGCGTTGCAATCCCTTTATTTAAAATTAAATAATCAGTCTGATTTATATCTGTTTTTAATCTTCTTTCTTTAGTTTCATCAAACAAATATAATAATTCAAATTCCAACCCAACTTTCATTTTATAAACAAAATCCAAATCCAAAGCCATTGCCGCCGGAATTCCCCATGCACCATCATTTCCCAAGGGTAAACTAAAAGCTTTGTCTTCATCTTTTAAACTGCCTGAAGGAATCGATAAACCTAATCTTGCATGAACTCTCACATTTTTTAAATGTTCTTTTGCTTGCTTAAAATCTTTATACCACCAAAGCATCAAAACAATGTCACTCAACCCTGTTTTCTTCCAATCTCGCAAATCTGGTCCACCTAAATGTGTTACAACATTTTCCAAATCATCTGTTAAATATTGATGAACATCTCTATCTGCACTTAAAACATTATTTGTCTGATCAATCCATTTTATTTGACCTATTTCCATATAACGAACAGGAACATAAAAATATGCATCCAAAACACCTGAAAATACATCATTAATTTTATATTTTCCCCAAAATGTTAAATCTGCTCCTTCATATCTGCCATCAAGCTTAAAATGCCCCCGAACACCATCATCAGTTGCTGGACCATAAGCCGGCAACAATTTATTTGCTAATTGATATACTGCACTACCTTTTTCTGCTCCCATTAACATTGCCAAACTAGATTCTGATACATTATAAAGACTTAAAATATTTGTTTTATCTTCACTAAAATTTCTTCCTCTATGTGTTCTGCCATATTCAAAATTTGCGCCCAATTTAAATCTCGTATTTGGCCAATCAGATACTCTTAAATTAATATCGTAAGGTCTATAAAAATTTGTCGGTGCAAAAGAAGCAAAAACAAATGTACTAAAAAGTAAAAATGAACTAAAAATTAAAATATTTACTTTTTTTAAAATCATCTAAATTCCTTCATCATTCATTAACTCGTATTCCCCAATCACCTGGAACAACCCATCCGCCTGAGGCAGTGTTACGAACAATTAAACCAATATTATAGGCACTATCTTCTAAATTTAAATTAATTACATTTTCCGATATTCTCATTGAATTTTTATCAGAACCAATATTTATTTTTCTTAAAAAATCAACCTTACCCAAATGTTTAGGCAAAAGATTAAATGCAAAACTACCATCAACTTGTATATTACTTCTTAATTGACCGATTGAATAAAAATAATCGGTCCCTCCAGGTTCTGCAATATGATTAATATTTCCATTCTCAATATCAAAACGATATATGTTAGCCAAATTTAAAGATAAATCTGCCGCCAATACATACAAATTACCGTTTATTGTAAAACCACCTTTTTGCACACCAAGGAAATTTAAATGAGAAATTGGACCTTCAAGATTGACACCCGGTCTTATTTGTACACTATTCCAAACAGGAACTTTATTCTCATCATTATCATTAATATCATCTGAATAAAATAATCCTGTAGTTGTTGCAACTAAAAGTCTTGTTTGATTTGCAGTATTATTTCTATAAATAATAAGCATATCCAATAATGCACCACTTGGAGGTGTAATATTTTTGTTTGCTAAACTACCAACCGCAGCGGCATCTGCAAATTTTGCATTATCCATTTTAATTCTTGTAATGCTATCTGCATTCATAACATATAAAAATTTTGCATTACTTGTTCCATCACAAATAATTTTACGAACTTGAAAAAAACTAGAACTATCATCTTTTTTTAATTCTTTAAAAGACCATGAACCATCTCCAGGAAAACCTGTATTGCTTAACTCTGTCAAATTATTCCATCCGCTTCCATCATTTTGTCTTAAAACAGCAAGGCCTTGATACCCACCAACAAATAACCATCCAGAATCTGCAGATACAGTTGACGGAATCCTTGAAACCTCAGAACAACAAATTGGACCAATATCTTTTATTACTTGATCTTCAAAGAAAAATACATTTGTATTTTCTACAAACTGACTTGTTGGTGTAAATGCATCAATTGTACCATTATCTAAATGCTTACCTGTTTCAATTATAGCGACCTTTTGATACCCCACAGCAACAAGCATTGAAAATCTAGTTCTTGTATTAAAACTTGGAGTAAATTCATCAAAATTCCAGGTCTGATGAACACCCACATTTTTTTGTTCAAAATTTTCATTTAACAATTCGACAAGACCGTTTCCCATCAACCCCGTTTGTTCATCACTTTTTCCCCATTGAGTAACTTTAACAGTATTTTGTAAATCCAAAGCATTTTGATCGGTTAAATACCAAAAATTTGCACTGACAGAATCAAGACCTGCACCATAAACTTTATCTGTACTACCCATGACTCTTTGCCATGGTGTCCATGCTCTTATTTTTCCATCTTGATCAAAAAGAGCAGTGCTTTTAAAAATTCCAGCTTCTTTATCAATATCATCTCGTGAACCATTTAAACAAACATATACAGAATCACCTACTACAAACATATCTATGATATCACCTGCCGTAGGAATTGGAACACTACTGCCACCAACAAAAGCTGCAGAATCATTTGCTACTGTCATTTCATTTTCATTTGCAATAATATCTTCAAAATTTGCACTATTCTTATTAGCAACTTTCCCAATGTTTTCACTTGCAATATTAGTTTTTGAAGGAACCAAGGGCAATGCATAAATTTTATCATTTAAACCCTGAGCACTTGCATTTACAATTAAATAATTAAAATTCGTACTAGTTTGCATTGTCCTAATTTTTCTAACTGATGCGCTCACATTTACAGTATTATTGGAATAAAAACCAAAAATATAATCTGTGCTATTTGCTGTAAACAAATTTTGATTTAAATTCACCGCAGGCTCAATAGTTAAAACATTGTTCTCAATTCGACCAACTAATAAAGAAACAGCTCCACCAGCATTGTTAACATCATCACGTTCTACTTGCGTTAATCCAATAAATAATCGT
Source organism: Candidatus Babelota bacterium (assembly GCA_014730005.1). Classification (GTDB taxonomy): domain Bacteria; phylum Babelota; class Babeliae; order Babelales; family UASB340; genus WJIY01. Next base: position 20,376 of record WJIY01000017.1, read on the forward strand.
TGTAAATTTGAATCCCAATACATATCACCCAAACCACCAACCTGCGCTGCTTGTGTTATTGCAATCAATTGATCCTGATCCAAATCTAATTTAAAAGCACTATTCCCAATCTGTTTTAAATTTTTATCATCCGAAGAAACATTTAATGTTGCAAATCCAGAATTAACTTCACCAAAATTTCCTCCATTTGGCGCTACTGCAGCAAAAATATTTGCAATTGATGCACTCAATCCAACAACTGCCCGGGAATCATCACCATTTGCATCTTTAATTTTTACAGTGTTAGTTTTTATATAATTACCTGCATCTGCATCTTGAACCAAACAAATTAATTGATTAGCATCAAAATCTACATTCAAAACTGTTCGTTGTTGGGATAATGTCACAACAGGATAGCGTCCCATTAATGTCAAATTTGTTACTCGATTATTATAAATAGGATTTAATCTTGTCACGATTTTTCCATCATTCATTTCATTGTTCAAATAAACATTTTGTGGTGCTAATGCTGCAAAAGCTACAACATTTTTTTCTTGTGAAGAATCATAATTTAAATATGCACGCATTAATGCAGAGCTATTAACTAAACCTCCATAATTGGGATCTGCACCTAAAAAGAAATAATTTGCAGAATAAAAATAAGTTTTATCAAACATAATATCAGAAGGCATGAAAATACTTCTAATATTTTCTTTGTTATATTTTTCGACTAATTCTGGACCAAATAATAATTCAAAAAATTGCCTTTTTTCATCTTCATCTTTAGGTACTTCATGAGCAATAACACCAAAGCCACTGGTCGCCGCAAAAATTTGCGAAGAAAATAACACCCAAATAATTGAATATAAAAGTAATGATTTAATTTTCATAACTCTCCTGCTTGTTTTAAATAAAAAACTTTAGAAACCTATTTTACGCATTTTTAAAAAAAGATCATCTCTTTATTTAGACAAAAAATATAGCTTTATTCCAAAGAATTTTCTAGTTAAAAAAATAAGTAATCCCATAAAAACAAATAATGGTAAAACAATTAACCAATATCCCCAACTATGAAAAAACAAACTAAAATAAATAGTTTTTCCCAAATAATCAAAAATAGTAAAATAAGAAATAAGAAATAATATTGTCGCTAAAAAAATCTGTATTAAATATCTACCTAAAAAATTAAAAAAATTTGCTGAATAAAATCTGAAACCATATTTATTTTTCAAAAACAAAAGGAGCAAAAAGGTTAATGTAATACCTGATAAACTTGTTGAAGCAACAATTCCAAAAATACCCCAAATTTTCATCCCTATAACATTACAAACAAAATTTATCATCGAAGAAATTGATAATGCAATGGTAGGGGTAATTGTATCATGTACCGAATAAAAAATATTTACTAAAATTTTGTTCAAACAAAAAAACACTAAACCCAAAGAATAAATAATTAAAAGCCATTTTGCTATAAAAATCTGGTCTACTGACGCCTTTCCTTTTAACATAACCATAGAAAAAATAGGTTCTGAAATAAAAATTAAAAACAACATTGTAGGAATAATTAAAAAAGAAACAAATTTGGTAACCTCTAATATATAAAAATTTAATCTTTTAGGTGCATATGTTACTAATCTAGAAAATTGAGGCAACAAAACGGTTGCAAAACCTACCGCAAAAACACCTATCGGAATATTCATAAATCTACCGCTATATTCAATTAAAGATACAGATCCAACAGGTAAAAAAGAAGCAATAATACAATCTATAAATAAATTTATCTCAACAATACTTACACCAAACAATGTTGGCAAAAACCTTTTTAAAATAGTTTTAAAAGCTTGTTTTGCTTTATAATTAATCACACCAAAGGTGAAGTTATACTTTAAGTATGCAACAAAATGCATTAAAAAATTAAAAAAACCTCCTAATAAAATACCTACACACAAAAATAAAACAGACAAATTAAATTTTAAACAAAATAAAAGTGAACCAACAAAAAAAATATTCATCACAACGGGACCAAATGCAGGAATAAAAAAATGATTTACTGAATTCAAAGCTCCTGCAAATAATGCGCTACTTGATATGAAAAAAATTATTGGAAACAAAATACGTAAAAAAGGGACAGCATATTGAATTTGTTCTGATGAAAATCCAGGTGCTATTATTTTTAAAATCAAATGAGGAAAAATACAAACAAACAAACAAAGACAAAATACAATACCTTCAAAAAATAAAAACGATAAACTCATCAAGCCATTAGCATCTCTAAATTCGCCCTTTTTCACCTTTCGTACAAAAACAGGAACAAATGCAGCAGCTAGAGCTCCTTCTGCAAAAATACGACGTAAAAAATGAGGAATTTTAAATGCCATAATGAATGCATCTGCAACAGCGCCTACACCTAAAAATCTAGCCCTTAATAATTCACGCGCAATTCCTAAAAACCTACTAATTAAAGTTGCGCCTCCAAACTGTGCTGTTTTTTTTAAAATAGATCGTTTATCTAGTTGAGAATTCATAATCAACCTTGTTTTTTATGTAAATAGCTACCAAATATTTAATTGTTTTGGAATTTTATTGTACAAGATTTTCAAGTTTTAGAATACCTTCATTTAATCTATACACATGATTCATTTTTTTATAAACAGCCTTATCATGAGTACAAATTATAAGGCCCATACCCCATTCTTTTTGACAATTTATTAACAAATCAACTATCCCTTGGGCATTTTGTGCATCCAAATCTCCTGTAGGCTCATCTGCTAGTAAAAATGATGGTTTATTAAAAATTGCACGCAAAATCGCAACTCTTTGTTGTTGGCCTCCTGAAAGTTCTGTTGGATAGCTATTTATTTTTTCAAACATTCCAACTTTTTTTAGTAAATCTTTTGCTCTGTTGATACATTTAATTCTTTGATCACCCTTAATTAAACCCATTAAAATTATATTCTCTAATACATTTAATTCTTTGATCAAATGATGAAATTGAAAAACAAATCCTAATTTAGTATTTAAAAATTTTTCTTTTTCTAATATTGTAAATTTAAAGATATCTTGATTATCAAAAAGCACACTACCAGAAGTTGGATAATCCAATCCTCCGAGCAAATGCATCAACGTCGATTTACCACTACCAGATACTCCTATTATTGCATAGGTTTTTCCCTGTTCAAAACTAACATTTATCCCCTTTAAAACACTTAATTCTTTTTGTGAAAAATCGATATAAAAATTTTTAAACAAATCTTTACCAACAAGATACGACATAACATTCCTTATATTTTTTAAAAATTTGTCTATAATGCTGTAAAATCCAAAATCATGAAGATCATTTACCATATTATTGCATCATACCTAAATGATTTTTTATATTACGAATGTAAATATTGCAAGGGGACCATAAATATGGGGAGGGTAGAACATGGAAAATTCCAATCGCAATAATCCTTTAGAACAAACACCCGAAAATCTTCCGGTAATACCTACTATTGATGTAGTAGTTTTTCCTAATATGGTTGTGCCACTATTAATTCTTGATGAAAAGATAATTAATGGTATAAACCAAGCTATGGAAGGATCAAAAAAAATTTTATTATTATCAGCTAAGCAACAAAGTGAAGGTTATAACGGACCAATTGGTATTCAAGATTTACATAAAATTGGAACAATTGCTACAGTTATGCGAGTTATGAATCTTCCAGAAGGGGGAATTAAAATATTAACACAAGGGTTAAGTAGAGCCGAAGTTGAAGAATTATCATCAGATAAAGACTATTTAAGCGCAAAAATAAAACCAATCAATTTTGACACACAAAATGTTAAAAAAGAAGAAATTGAAACAAAGATTAAAAATATTATTAATGTAGTTGAAAAATTAAGCTCAACAGGAAAAATATTTGGCCCAGATTTTCAAGTACTTCTATCTCAGATAAATGATTCTGAAAGAATAGCTGAATTTATTATTTCTCATTTAAATTTAAATGTTCAAGCTGCTCAAAATCTTTTGGAACAAACAAACATATCGGATTTATTAACTAAAATAGAAGAAAATCTTCAAAATGAAATCGAAATTTCCTCGGTACAAGATGCAATACAAAACAATACACGTGAATCAATTAATAAAACACAACGTGAGTTTTTTCTTAGAGAACAACTGAAAGCTATTCAAAAAGAATTGGGAGACGATCTTGAATCTGATTTAGAGGAAATGAAAATAAAACTAACGAATTTACCATTAAGTGAAGAAGCAAAAGCTGAAGCAACAAGGCAAATCCGTAGGTTAGAAAGAACATCTCCTGATTCCATGGAATCAACAGTTTTGAGAAATCATATAGAATGGATTTTAGCTCTTCCATGGGGCATTTATACTAAAGATAATATTGACATAAAAAAAGCAAAACAAGTTTTAGACAATGATCATCATGGATTAGAAATAATAAAGGATCGAATCTTAGATTTTCTTTCAGTTCGAGCGATAAAAAACGATTGTGATACTCCAATTTTATGTTTTGCTGGTCCGCCAGGAGTAGGCAAAACTTCACTTGGAAAATCAATTGCTAAATGTTTAGGTAGAAAATTTTTCAGATTATCTTTGGGTGGAGTACATGATGAATCCGAAATTCGAGGACATAGAAGAACATATGTAGGTGCATTACCTGGAAGATTTATTCAAGCGATAAAAAATTCAGGTAGCTGCAACCCTTTAATAATGATCGATGAAATAGATAAAATTGGATCCTCTCAAAGAGGTGATCCTTCAGCTGCTTTATTAGAAGTTTTAGATCCAGAACAAAATTTTTCTTTTTATGATAATTATTTAGGAATTCATTTTGATCTATCAAAAATTTTATTTATAACTACAGCAAATGATCTTTCTAGTATTCCTGGGCCATTAAGAGATCGAATGGAAATTATACAACTTCCTGGATACACACATGAAGATAAAATATCTATCGCACAAAAACATCTTATTCCTAAAGCTATATCAAAATCAGGACTTGAAGAAAAAGGTTTTAGTGTAAATGAAGATGTATTAAGTGATGTTATAATAGGATACACTAGAGAATCAGGCGTTAGAGAGTTAGAAAGATTTATATATAAACTCTGTTCTAAGTTTGCGCGATCATTAGTTGAAGATAAAAAAACAACTCAATTTAATATAAAAAATTTACATAAACATCTTGGACCAAAAAGAATACATGACAGTGACAGTATTCATGAAAATCAAATTGGCATAACAAATGGACTTGCATGGACACCATATGGCGGTGAAGTTTTACAAGTTGAAGCAGTTTTAATGCGAGGAAATGGAAAATTGATTTTAACGGGTCAACTGGGCGAAGTTATGAAAGAATCTGCACAAGCAGCTGTAACTTATGCAAAAGCGCATTCAAAAACATTTGGTATCGATGAAGAATTGTTTGAAAAATATGACTTACATATTCACTTACCAGCCGGCGCAATTCCAAAAGATGGACCATCTGCAGGAATTACTCTTCTTTCTTCAGTTTTATCTGCTTTTACAAATCGAGCTGTTAACTGTGAATTTGCAATGACAGGTGAACTTAATTTGCACGGCAATATCTTACCGATTGGTGGCTTAAAAGAAAAAATACTCGCTGCTAAAAGAAAAGGATTAAAAAACATAATTATACCTAAATCTAATAAAAACGATTTAACAGAAGAAGATTCAAAATTGTATGAAGGACTAAATGTTTTTTGGGTAGAAAACGTTAAAGATGTGCTGGATAAAGTTTTATTGCCATTGCGAAAATAAATCAATTGCTTTAACAAAAAACTTTAAATCACATAAATTGTAAATAGACGAAATATTAAAAATTTCGTCTATTTTTTTAACTAAAACTTGTGCTTTCATATTTTTATTAATTAAAATAACTTTAATTCATATAATGATTAGGAACGCAAATGAAAAAAGTTTTGACTATTGGCGGAGCAACGCAAGATATGTATCTTCGTTATGAAGGTGCAGATTGCATGTCCATTACGAAGAAAGATTCTTCTCAACAATATATGATTTTTGAATCAGGTGAAAAAATTGAAGTTGATAATATTTTGTATTATACAGGAGGAGGATCTACAAATTCTGCAGTATCTTTTAAAAGACTTGGTTTTAATTCATCATGTTTTTGTAAAATTGGAATAGATAACGCAGGTAAATTAGTTCTTAATGATCTTGAAAAAGAAAGTGTTGATATCTCTAATATTTTAAAATCCCAAAAGCATAATACCGGAAATTCTATTATTATTAATTCTATAAGAGGAGAAAGAACAATCTTTGCTTACAGAGGCGCAAATGGCTTTTTGCAAAAAAACGAAATTCCTATGAAAAAAATTAAAAACTGCAATCAGCTATATATAACATCTTTGAGTTACGGTTCTGCAAATCTGCTTCCACAAATAGTAAAATGTGCTAAAGATAATAACGTTCCTGTTGCAATAAATCCAGGATCTAGCCAACTTGCTAATGGAACAAAAAAACTTCAAGAATCATTAAAAAATATTGATATTTTTATATTAAATAGCTCTGAAGCTAAAACATTTATGTTAGCTTTAATAAAAAATAATAAAGATTATCAAAAAGCATTTGAAAGTAAAAATAAAAAAACTAATACAACTTCTTTAGAAAACAAAAAAAGGAACCCTCATCTTTTAACATCACCATTAACCCATGAAAATTTTTATTTCAGCATAAATAAATTTTTTAAAGAAGTATTGAAAATGGGCCCTAAAATTATAGTTGTTACAAATGGAGCTAATGGGGTATACGTATCTACAAAAAAAGAAATTATTTTTCATCCAAGCATTAAAACAGAAGTTGTCGACACTTTAGGAGCTGGCGATTCGTTTGGCTCCTGTTTTGTTGCAAGCTTATTACATGGATATGATATCTATGATGCTTTAAAAAATGGAATTATTAATAGCGCTTCAGTAATAGGACACTATGGAGCAAAACCGGGACTTTTAACAAAAAAACAACTTGAGGAAAAAAGAAAAAAAATTAAAAAAAATTTGATACAAAAATTTAAATTTTGAATTTTGAAAGGTATGAATTTTAGTGAAGATTTTTATATATATAGAGATAAATAATGCTTCACTAACGTTGAGCATAATAAAACAAAAAAATTATTCTTATATTATTCAAAAAATAAATATTATTAAGCTAAATAATTTAGAATTTAAAGATGGCATCATTTATAATCCTTCCAAAATCTTGTTTTATATACAAGATTTTTTAACCATTAATAAACTTAAAAATATAAAAACAATAATTAGTATGCCTAATATAAAAATAAATCAAGAAATAATCGAAAAATTGATGATTTTGCAACATGCTTTATGCATTTGTAAAGCAGGTTTGAAAATAGAAAAAATAATTAATACTTCTATAATAAATAACGATTCAAATATTAAGTCTTTTAATAGTAAAATAATTAACAATCAAAAAAATTTATATTCATTTTTGTTAAATAAAAACAAACATCCTTTTTGCTGGATTTTTACATCATTAATATTATCAATATTAATGCTTTACATTGCACAAGTTTTTAACATTAAACAAAATAACCAAATAAGCCTTTTGAAAATGAAAACTCAAAACCTATCACAAATAAATTTGAACTTTAAAAAAGAACTTGATTCTTTAAATACCATAAAAGTACAAAATGATGAGATAGAAAATAAGATAAAAAAAATACAGCAAATTAAAAACATACCAAATAATATTAGTAATTTATTAGTACATACTGCATATAGCATTCCAAAAGATAGTTTTTTAACTAAATTATCAATTCTAAAAAATCCCAATTCTGAAAAAACAAAGCAACAAAGCAAAACTAGTCTGCAATTACAAGGAATAACAAAGAATCAAAAATCAATTTTACAATTATGTAATAAATTAAAAGACTTAAAGATTATACAATCAGTAAAACCTAATAATTTTAAACGAATTAAAACAAAAAAAACTGCCAAAAATAATCAACTTAAAGAATTTGAATTTCAAATAACAGCTCTTATAAAAAATAATCAATAATCAAAATATAAATATTGACAATAAAAACAATTTATGAGAATTATTCTATTATAAATATAGGATACACAATTAAGAACCATTTTAAAAAAATGAGGTATTAAAATAAAGAAAGGGTTGTAATGAATAGAAACATTTTAATTTTTACCATTTTAATTTTATTTTCAGCACTCCAAAATTTATCAGCTTTAAAAATAAAAAAAGGAACATCAACAAAACAAAAAACAATAATTCCCGCAAAAATTGTTGAACGTCCACGCAAAAAAAATAAGAATTATAAAAAGTCCACAATCATAAATAGAAAAACAGTAACAAAAGGAAATAAAAAACGTTAGTCAAAAATTCTATATGTAATTATCTAAAAAGCGAACTTTATTTTATGTATTATTATCATAAAGTTCGCTTTTTTCTATATTTGCTCAAGAGTATTTTTTTTGATACAGTGAAACATATGCAAATATCGATACAATACAGCTTAAAAAATATAAATATTTATGATTCGCTTTATTCATTATAAGATTTTTGTATTATGTTGTTATGTATGTTTAACCCTTTTAATCGGCAATTTAATATTATAATTAAATAATTTATTTAACAATTTTGCCGTTAAATTTTTCTAAGGACACTATTAATGCAAAAAAAATCCGCTGATGCTGCCATTGTCAACTCAGAACAAAATTCAAAATTTAATATCTCTCCTATTCTTAATACAGAACTTATTGAAGATGAATTTGAATTAAATGATGAACAAAAATCTGAACTAACTGATTTTTATCGAAATACTCTTGATAAATTCCAAATAGGAAAAATAATAACCGGAAAAATTATATCTAAAGAAAATAATGGAGTTTTGATAAATATTGGATATAAATCTGATGGACTAATCCCCAACTATGAATTTTCTGATATTGAGCTAAAAAGGTTTAATCCTGGCGATGAAATTGAGGTTATTTTAGATAGAATTGAAGATGAACATGGAAACGTTGTTTTATCATATCAAAAAGCAAAATCTATTAAAGCATGGGAAAAAATAGCTGAAGTTGCGCAAAAAGATGAACCCGTTAGGGGCATCGTTACCCACAAGGTCAAAGGTGGTTTAAGTGTAGATATTGGTATACCTGCTTTCTTGCCTGGTTCTCAAATTGATACTCAACGAGTAATTAATTTTGATCAATTTGTTGGCGAAGAAGTTATTTGCAAAATATTAAAAGTTAATAAAAAACGTGGAAATGTAATAATATCAAGAAGAAAATATCTAGAAGAACAAAGACAAGAAGATAAAAAGCAAGCACTTGAAACAATAAATGAAGGTCAAGTAATTGAAGGAACTGTAAAAAATATAACTTCTTATGGTGTGTTTGTTGATATTGGCGGAATCGATGGTTTATTACATATAACAGATATGTCTTGGGGTAGAATATCCCATCCAAGCGAAATGGTTAAACTTGGAGACAAAATCACAGTAAAAGTTATATCTTTTGATAAACAAAATGAAAAAATATCTCTAGGCTTAAAACAATTAACTGAAAATCCATGGAAAGACGTTGATCAAAAATATCCTGTAGGTAAAGAAGTTGAAGGCAAAGTATCAAGCATAACTGATTACGGTTTATTCGTTGAAATTGAAAAAGGAATTGAAGGACTTGTTCATATTTCCGAAATTTCATGGACCGAAAGAATCAATAATCTTTCAAAATATTATACAATTGGAGACAATGTAAAAGTTAAAGTTGTAGCTTTAGATAAAGACAACAGAAGAATGTCCTTAAGTATTAAACAACTTAAATCAGATCCTTGGAAAATGGTTGCAGCCAAGTTCAAAGAAGGTGATAAAATTAAAGGCAAGATAACTAATATTACTGATTTTGGAATATTTGTTCAGCTTTTAGAGGGAGTAGATGGATTAGTGCATATATCTGACATTTCCTGGACTAATCATATTTCTCACCCAGGGGAAAAATACAAAAAAGGAGATGTGGTTGAAGCTGTCATTTTAGGTATCGATCCTGAAAATAAAAAGGTTTCTCTTGGAATAAAACAATTGGATAAAGATCCTTGGGAAAACATAGAAAAAGAATATCCTGTAGGAAGTGTAGTAGAAGGAACTGTTTCAAAAATAACTAATTTTGGTGCCTTTATTAAACTTCCATCTGGAATTGAAGGATTAATTCATATTTCGGAACTCTCAGATAAAGAAGTTGAAAAAGTTGAAGATATTTTAAAGGTTGGGCAGATTGAAAAATTTAAAGTCATCAAGGTAAATGAAGAAGAACGTAAATTAGGTTTAAGTCTTAAAACCAATTCAAAATCAAAAGAAGCAGAAAAAACATCAAGCTCTTTTACTGAAAAAAAGACTGAACCCAAAACAGAAGAAAGTGTTCCAAAAACAAATAAAACTGTTAAAGCAAAAGAAAATTCTAAAGTCAAAGGAATTTTACAACAAGCACTAGAAGCACATTTAAAGAAAAATAACGAATAATTAATATTAATTATAATTTTATTAAAAGAAGTGGCGTTTACTAACAATAAAAACTGCCGCTTCTTTTTTTATACGAACAAAGGAAAAATTATATGGTTGAAGCAACATTAGCAATAATTAAGCCAGATGCAATTAAAGCAAAAAATGCAGGAAAAATTATTGATCGTATTGAAAAAGAAGGCTTCGAAATAATAGCAATAAAAAAATTACATCTAACAAAAAATCAAGCAGAAGCTTTTTACGCTATTCACAAAGGAAAACCTTTCTTTAATGAACTTGTTGAATTTATGACCTCTGGGCCAATTATTGTTATGGCACTTAAAAAAGAAAATGCAATTAAAGAATGGAGAGACCTTATGGGGGCAACAAATCCTGCAGAAGCCGCAGAAAATACTATTCGCAAACTATATGGCACTAATAAAGGTATTAATGCAACACATGGATCAGATGCACCAGAAACGGCAAAGGTTGAAATTGATTTTTTTTTCCCAGATTTACAAAAATAAAAATTAACACAAAATTGTCAAAAAAGGGACAGAAAAAATCTGTCCCTTTTTATTTTAAATTTAAAATTTTTTAAAAAAATTAGTGTTCACTTTGTTTAGGAGCTGTTAAAATTTGCATAAATTGTTGTTTCGTTTCTAATATTTTATTTTTTGCTATCGTGAAATATTGTTCCTCTGTCAATTTAAATTCTTTTGACCATTGACCTATCTTTTCAATGCCAATTAAAGTCTCATTGATTTCTTGCAATTGTTTAACGACTGCTGGAAATTGATCTTGAGTTGCTATTAGTTGTTTTAAATTTTCACTAGCTTTATCAATTAATAAATTAAAATTTTTTATATTTTCTTTGCTCATTTCGGGTTTAAAATTAGCAATATTATCAACAATGCCATTAAATTCTCTTACTAATTCTTGTGGTGTTTTTTTAACTTCTTCAACTCTTCCAACAATTTTTTCTTCTTCTATTTTTTCTTCTTTTACTTCTACTCTTATTTGTTCTTCAGAAGGCTTTATCTGTTCAGCCATAGGAGCTGAGACAGGAGGAGGTGCCATTTTTTGTTGTTGTTCTGAAATAGTCTCAGGAACTGGTTGTTGAGGTAATGGATATTGTTCTTGTGGATAAGCAGTAGAAGGCATATCTCCCGTTTGTTGTGGCTTTCTAAACATACCCGCTATAGAAGCAGCTGTTCCTGCAACTTCATGCGCAATTTGTGCTCCTTCTCTTATGAGTTGTCCTCCTTGTTGAACAGCCGTAGCAGTTCCTTGTAGGCCTTGTTGGGTTTTTGCTCCAACTGTTTGAACTCCTCGTTTAACTCGTTGCCATCTGCTTTCAGGGATATCACTTGGTTCTTCAGATACAGTTGCTTCTGATTGAGTTACTGCAATTTCCTCAGTTTTTTCACCTTCTTTTGTTGTTACAGCTTCTTCAATTGTCTCCTCTTCTTGTTTTGGTTTAGCTCTTTGTTGACTAATTTGAATTTCAGATTTTGTACTAGGGGTTTCTGGTTTTTCAGCTTTTTGCCACCAGCCTATTCTTGGTTTTTCCTCAGGACCTTCTTGCACGGATGTTGGTTCTGCAGGTACCGGAGGTGGCGGAGGTACAGCTGCAGGTGCTGGTGGGGGTGGGGGTGGAGCTGAAGGTTGCTCTTCAATAGTAGTTGTAGATGTCGGTTGTGTTGGAGCAGTAGAACTTGGTGTACGTCCTGGTAATTTTTGTTTAAACTTTTGCCATAAAGAAGGCTTTACAGCAGCTTGTTGGCCTGTTGTTGTACCTACACTTGATGGCTGTGCTGTACTTGGTTGTTGAGTTACAGTTGTAGGCTGTTGAGTCGGTGGTTTTTCTCTCGAAAATTTTTGTTTAAACTTTTGCCATCTTGATGTTGTTGTACTTGTTGATGTGGGCTTAGTTGTAGTAGCTGTTGTTGAAGATGATTTTCGTCCAAAAGATGGAAATTTAATAGCAAATAAGGATTTAAATCCCAAATACTGAATTATAAATATAAAAAAAAGAATTAAAATCAATCTTAATATTTTCATTTAGCTTTCCTTTCCCCCTAACTTTAAAAAATTTGAAAATTTTTGAAGATTTTTTGCTTATAATACAAATTATTATTATTATCATGATAATAAATAATACTATAAATTGGCAATAAACTAATATTTTTAATTAACATTAGGAATCTTGCGTGATTTTATCCAAGAATCTAAATCAATAAGATATTTTAATAAATCTTCTAATTGAGATAATCTGATAGAGTTTGGCCCATCACATAAAGCTTTTTCTGGTTCATCATGAACTTCCATAAATATTCCAGCTATACTTTGAGCAACTGCAGCAACTGCCAAATTGGATACAAAATTTCTATCACCACCAGACGAACATCCTTGACCCCCTGGCCGCTGAACAGAATGTGTAGCATCAAATACTATGGGCGACCCTATTTTTTTCATAATCGGAAAATTTCGATAATCAACAATCAAATTATTATAACCAAATACATATCCTCTTTCACAAATCCAAATATTTACATTTCCGGTAGATTTCACTTTAGCAACAACTTGCTTCATAGATTCAGGATTTAAAAATTGACCCTTTTTAACATGTATAATTTTTCCCGTATTTCCTGCAGCAACCAATAAATCTGTTTGTCTCGATAAAAAAGCAGGAATTTGCAAAATATCTACAACTTCTGCAACATCAGAAATCTGAGTAATATCATGCACATCTGTAATAATAGGAATTTCTAGTTGTGAACGTATTTTATCTAAAATTTTTAAACCTTGATATAGTCCTATTCCACGATAATTTTGAATAGCTGTCCTATTGGCCTTATCATAAGAACTTTTAAATATAAAATTAAACTTCAATTTTATAGATAATGTTTTTAAAAATTCTGCTATTTTTAAACAATGAGACTCGTTTTCAATAACACACGGTCCTAAAATGAAAAAAAGTGGATTATCGTTAGCTTCTATTTTTTTTAAACGTTCAATGCGATTTTCAATTTCACGATTCATTAATTTCCAAATTTATTTTATTTTTTCTTCTTTTTTTACCAATTTCCATTTTTTACACGCTTCATCTAAAATGCCATTTATAAACTTATAAGAATCTTTTTCTGCAAAACATTTGGCTAATTCAATTGCTTCATTTATAACCACAGACGGAAAAGATCCTTCTTGTTGTAATTCCCATAAAGACATCCGCAAAATTATACGTGTACAACAACTAAGCCTATCTATTTTCCAGTTATGTAATAAGGGAATAATTAAATTATCTAATTCTTTTTTGTTCTTAATAACCGCTTTAGCTATTTTTATCGCTAAAGAATTATCTTGAATATTAAGATTGAACCCGATTTTAAAATTTTCAATTATTTCTTCGATAGGTAAATTATACTCGTAAGATTCAGCAGCATATAAAAAATGAAAAGCTAAAGCACGAATATCTCTTTGAGAAATAACTTGAATAGCATTTTTTTTAAATGTTTTTTTTATCATTGATTTATCAAAATCATTTTTGTTTGTCATACAAAAAAAACCTTAAAAATTTCACAGAACTTTCATTGTTTGCTCAATATTTAATTAATCAACTCTCTCTATATATTTGTCATCACGTGTATCCACCTTAATCTTATCACCTTCATTTATAAACAAAGGAACAGAAACAACAAGACCCGTTTCTAAAATCGCAGGTTTGTTTCCACCTTGTGCTGTATCTCCTTTCACACCAGGAACAGTATTAGCTACACTTAATTCCATAAACAATGGAGGTTCAACAGTAATTGGCTTATCTTTAAAAAATAAAACATCATAAATTTCAGCTTCTTTGAGATACTTTTTTATATTTTCAATATATTTTGGATCAAACTCAATTTGTTCATAACTATCTTGATCCATAAAATGATACAAATCATCGGCATATAAATATTGCATTTTTTTTCGTTCTAGGTCAGGTTCTGGAAACTTTTCACCAGATCTAAAAGTTTCTTCCAAAATGCGGTTTGTTATCAAATTTTTTAATTTTGTTCGAACAAATGCTCCGCCTTTTCCTGGCTTGACATGCTGAAATTCTACAACAACCCAGGGTTCATTATTCCACAAAATCTTAGTAGCTCCACGTTTAAAATCTGATGTTGATATCACAAAAACACCTCTTAATTAATGCTTAATTAATGCTTATAAGTGCATTTTTAATAAAAAATAAATATAACTGATAATAATCATACAAAAAAAAAGCTCTTTGTACAAAGAGCTTTTCCAACTTTATTTAAAGTAAATATTTATATAAATTAGTTATTATTAATTTATTTTTTTAAATTATCCAAATGCTTCTTTAGCTGTTTATTTTCATACTTTAAATTATTCAATTCTTGCTCAATTTCTCTAATCTTTTTTTCAACCCTATCCGCAAAATCTTGTAATCTACTAGCTACATCTCTTCTAAAAGAATCAAATTCACCATAACTGACGCCACCTCTACTGCCTCCACCGTAAGATTTTTGTGTCATAGCACCAGAAAGTAATCCTCCAAACATTCCACCTGCCATTCCTCCTGCAAAAGAGTCTCCTGAACCTGCTTCCAGCAAAACAAATGAATAAAAAGTTATTAACAATATGCTACTCATCAATATATTTTTTTTCATTTTCATTCCTTATTTTTTTTGCTTTCTAAATATCATGACAGCTAATCCTACAATCGCTAAAAACATGAGAATAAAGGCAATAACAACAAAAATTGTAATCAAACCTGTTCTTTGTTGACTATACATCTCACGTCTTAGTTGTTGTTCTCTTCTTAACTGTTGAACATCTTGTTTAGCTTCTTTTCCACTAGAATCTCTTGTAATCGCACTAGAAAATAAACCACCTATCATTCCACCAGCCAATCCACCAGCAAAAGAATCTCCACCTCTTCCTGCGATAAGCATTGAAGAAGGATTCAATAAAAATAATGATAATAAAAAGCCTAGAATTAGTTTTTTCATTACTTTGCCCCCTAATATAAATAAAAATCATAGAAATTTTTAATATTTCTACTTCTGTGTTTATAATGACAAAAATAGTAGTAATTAATCAATGATTTACTGTTTTTTTTATCCATTATCAAAAAAATTAAGACGTTAAAATAAGGAGAAAGATGAAAAATCATATACTTGAATTAATAAATCAAGAAAAAGAACGCGAAGAAAAAACCATTAATTTAATTGCCTCTGAAAATTATACTTCCAAAGATATTTTAAAAGCAACAGGTTCAATTTTAACTAATAAATATGCTGAAGGATATCCAGCAAAAAGATATTATGCGGGATGCGAGATCATAGATAAAATTGAACAATTTTCCATAGAACAAGCAAAAAAAACATTTTGCGCTGCTCATGTTAATGTTCAACCACATTCTGGCTCATCTGCAAATATAGCTGTTTATTTTAGTAATTTAAAAAATGGAGATACTATTTTAGGCATGTCTTTATCATCAGGAGGACATTTAACACACGGACACAAAGTAAATTTTTCAGGCAAAATATTTAATTTTATTCCCTATAACGTTAGTCCTGAAAATGAACATCTAGACTACAATGAAATAAGAATATTGGCCGAACAACATAAACCTAAAATGATCGTTGCTGGTGCAAGTGCATACTCAAAAATCATAGATTTTGCGCAAATTTCCAAAATAGCTAAAGATAATAAATGTTTATTATTTTCTGATATGGCACATATTGCAGGACTTGTTGCAGCAAAATTACATCCTAGTCCTATTCCTGTTTCAGATTTTGTTAGCAGCACTACTCATAAAACTCTTCGAGGTCCCAGAGGAGGTTTTATTTGTTGTAAAGCTGAATATGGCAAAAATATAGATAAAACTGTTATGCCTGGTTTACAAGGAGGACCGCTAATGCATATAATAGCGGCAAAAGCTATCGCTTTTCAAAATGCTCAAACAAAAAAATTTAAAGATTACATTGATCAAGTTTTAAAAAATGCAAAAATAATGTCTAAAACTTTTCAAGATTTAGGCTATAGAATTGTATCAGGCGGAACAGACAATCATCTTTTTCTAATAGATCTTAGAAATAAAAACATATCAGGCAAACAAGCCGAAGAATTATTAGAACAATGTAACATAAATGTAAATCGCAATACCATACCTTTTGATCCAGCTTCACCAAATAATCCAAGTGGAATTAGAATAGGAACACCTGCAATCACAACAAGAAAAATGACTGAAAATGATTGTATTACTATTGTACATTGGATAAATGAAATTATTAATAATAAAACCAACGAAAATTTCTTAAAAAAAGTTAAAGCAAAAATTGAAGAATTTTGTAAAAAATTTTCAATTTATTAAGCAAAATTAATTTTGTTAATTTAATTGTTCTGCAAAATTTTTTCAATACCTTCAACAATTATTTTCATTTATTAATAAGTAAAGTTTTTTAGGTCTATCATAAAAATTACCATCTTAATTATCACTATCAAATATACTAAATAAATTAAAAGAAATAATAATCAGTATTAATAAAAAAATATTCCTTATTATGAGGAATCCATTATAAAAAATCACTAAAAAATTTATTAACTATTTAGACAAAATCATAAAAATAAAAAAATGAAAATATATTAAAAAATAAACTTATACTATATAAAAAATTAAATTTTTAAATTTGGTAAAAATACTTTATTTTATTTTTATAATCATAATCAAACGCTAAACTTAATAATTGAGAAAAAAAATGAACAGTTTAAAACGAATACTTAGTTATACCAGAAAGTATTGGAAATTATTATTAATTTCTGGAATCACATCATCTTTATACGGTCTTTTTTCAGCTGCACCAAGTTATGTAATAAAATATACCGTAGATAATGTTTTTATAAATAAATCTGCACATCTTTTAATACCATTCATAATCGGATTTATTTCGCTTTTTGCACTTAAAGGCCTATTTATGTATTTATCAACCTATTATATGAATTGGGTAGGAAGCAAAGTTGTAAATGATATAAGACATGATCTTTTTGAAAAAATTATTTATTATCCAATTTCATTTTTTCAAAAAAAAACAACCGGCCAATTAATCTCATACTTCCTTAATGATATCCAAATGATTCAAAATGCATCTTCATCCGCCATTAAAAATGGTGTAAGAAGCTTCTTTGAAGCTTCTTTTTTATTAATTGTAGCATTTACACAAAATTGGAAACTTGCAGCTTTAATGTTTATAGTTGGTCCTGCAATTGGCATAACAATTCAAAAATTAGGTCGATCTATAAAAAAGGCATCAATTAAAATTCAAAAAAACATGGGAACAATAAGTTCTCTTTTACAAGAAATATTTGTTGGAATCAGGGAAGTTAAAGCATTTAATGGAGAAAAAGTAGAAATAAAACGATTTGATAAAAACTTAGACGCATGCTTTTATGCAATAATGCGAAATGTACATATAGATTCTTTAGCTCCCGCATTTGTCGAAACAATAGCAATGTTAGGAAGTAGTGTTGTTTTTTATGTAGCAGCTCATCAAATTATGAATGGAACAATAACTGCTGGACAATTAACGGCATTTTTCACATCAATTCTTTTGGCATATCATCCACTAAAACGTTTAATAAATGTTTATTCTGAAATTCAATACGGTCTTGCTGCTGGAGATAGAATTTTTGATTTGATGGATAAAAATTATAAATTACAAAATTTGTATACTATTCAACCATCAAGTAATACATTTAATGAAAAAATAAATGAAATTAAATTTAAAAATATTTACTTTCAATATAATTCTCAAACTAATGTATTTCAAAACAGTAATCTTATAATTAATAAAAACGATCGAATAGGAATAATTGGTCCTTCTGGGTCAGGCAAAAGTACATTTTGTGATTTATTATTAGGTTTTATACAACCAACTAAAGGCAAAATTTTGATAAATAATAAAAATATTTCAGATTTACCCGTAGAAATATTAAGAAATAAAATTGGTTATGTTGGTCAAAAAACATTTTTGTTTAATGATACAATTTTTGCAAATGTAACATATTCACAAAAAAATAAATCTCAAGATGATGTTATAAAGGCATGTAAAACAGCACATGCAGATGAATTTATTCAAAACTTACCGAAAAAATATGAAACAATCGTTGGTGAAAATGGAAATAAATTATCAGGGGGACAAAAACAACGATTAACCATTGCACGTGCATTATTAAAAAATCCTGAAATATTAATTTTCGATGAAGCCACTTCTGCATTAGATCATGAATCAGAAAACTTGATTCGGTTAGCAATAGAAGAAATAGGACATGAAAAAACTATACTTATAATTTCACATCGACTTTCATTTATAGAAAAAATGGATCGAATTTTCACAATAAAAAATAAACAAATTGAAGACTGTTCAAAAACTAAAAACAAACAATTCAATAATACAAATTATATATAACTTAAAACAGAACAATTCTCATAAGGCTTAAAAAGCATTTAAAAGGAGAAAAATGCAGTCCATAAACTCTTATAAAAAAAAGAATGATAAATTTTATGACAATTATTTTGGAAATTTTGACTTTGATGTATATAGAAATGATGTAGGAAGTTATTGCACCCGAAAAATAATTATCAATCAAATTAAACAAAAAACTGGAAAAATCCTCGAAATAGGAACAGGAGTTTCTAGCTTATTATTTGATTTACAAAATTTTACTTGCTTTGGCATAGATATATCTGAAAGCACAATCAATTTCACTAAAAAATTATTCGAAAAAGAAAATAAAAAAGCATATTTTATTGTCGCTGACGGTGAAGAATTGCCATTTAAGTCAAACACATTTAATGTAATAGTATCTTCACATACATTTGAGCATATTAAAAACGATGAAAAAGTTTTAAAAGAATGCGCAAGAATCTTAGCCCCTAATGGAGAATTGATAATTTTTGTTCCCGGTCGTAAAAACGGAATAGCGACAAAACAAGAATTCGATAAATTTGGACATTACCGATATTACAATTTAAAAAGATTCAAATATTTAGAAAAAAATATATATCCTTTATTAAAAATAAAATCAATCTATTACCCTCATAAGATTCATAATTTAATTTGGAATAGATTTAAAAAAATATTTAGATGGGTTAATTATCCCATTAAAAAATGGATTTTAAGAGATAACAAAACTTATGAAAAACGAATTTTTTATCAAAAAATAATTCTTCCATGCCTCGCAAAAATGTTAGATACTCTAGACAAATTATTTATGCATTCAGAAAAAAATTTTTTAAGTATAGAATTTAACGTTTTAGTTCGTTTTACAAAAAACAAAAAATAAATTCTATCAAATATTTATTTAAAAAGTTAACAAACTTTCTGCGTAAAGATCCTAAATAACTCCGCAAAGTTATATTCTTTTTTTTAACTAAAATTTCAGGATTTTCTGCACTAATGTTTTGATGAACATTAATAAATTTATTCCCCGTTAAAAACTGATCCTTAAAAACTTTGCATTCCGATTTTCCAATATTATGTTTTTTTTTATTATAAAAAATGCCCTCCCATTTTTCAAAATAACTTTTATTGTCTTTATTTTGTTTTTTATGATTTGATTTAATAACTCCTAAATTTGCATGTGGATAATGCTCAATATAAGAACCTTCAGAAGGAATACATTCATACCCTTTTTGCCATATTTTTAATGCCAAATCTCCATCTCCATTATAAAAAAAATATGTACTTTCATCGATATAATTCACATCCTCCAAAGCCTTTTTAAGATAAATTCCATGATTAACGTAAAGTTTATTTCCCAAAGTATAACCAACATAATATCTATTATCATCTTTAGACCAATCCCTAAAATAAAAAGCTACTGCTCCAATTTTCCTCCCTGTTGAAAGTTCTTGTTCAAACAAATTATAACCATTTTTTATAGCACCAGGAATAACTAAACAATCATCACTCAGCATACAAACATATTTTCCATGAGCACATTTGAATGCAAGATTCATAAAATACCCCCATGATTTTCGTTCAATTTGCTTTCCATTCCATTTCCCACGATTATGTTGAACAATAGTGATTATATCTTTTTGACTTAACAGCCATTGCAATGTCCCATCATCTGAACCACCATCAACAATTATTATTTCATAATTAAAATCCTTAAGTTCATTCCTCACGCTTTCAATCATTAATTTTAAAAAAGGTAATCTATTGTAAGATCCTGAAACAACTGAAATTTTAGACGTATTTTTTTTTATAAACATACAGTACTACTCCTTTGAAAATTTACCTTTACTTTATCACACAATTAAGTACGATAAATTAAAATATATTTAAAATTAATCTAAAAAAAATTAGTAGTGATGAAAAATAATAAAAAAACTTTTTTTTTATCGATTTTACTTTTTGTGTTCATAATAGCAACTATAGGATTGCCATATAAAAACTGGTGGTGCTATGGCAATGATGATTTTCACGGAATATATGTAGGATACAAAACTAAAACATTGAAAGATTATTTTGATTTTTTTCATAAAAAAGGAAATATTTTAGACGATATTGGTCCCTCTAACCGTACAAAATCAGATAATAAAAAACCTAGTTCCTTTTTTTCCGTTTATTATCGCCCTTTGTATTCAATCTATTTGGCATTAGAATATAAGTTTTTTAAAACGAATACATATTATTGGTTTTTAACAAACACATTATTTCATGCAATTAACACGATAATTTTATTCAATATTTTTCTATTTTTTTTAAGTTATTTAGGAGCATTAATTGGAGCATTATTTTTTGCTTTTCATCCTCTAATAAGCTACAAATTTGGAGACTTCGTAAATCTACATTTCTATATAAACATAATGTTTTTATTATTACTTTTTCTTTCATTTAAAAAATATTTAGATTCAAAAAAATTAATCTACAATTTCTTTTCATGCATGTTATTTGTACTGTCGCTTTTCACTCGCGAATCTTCTATTGTTATACCGCCTATGATCTTCTTTGGAACATACCTTTATGAAAATAAAAACAAACAAATATCAATAAAAAATTTTTTAAATCAATTTTTTATAATTCTTAAAAAAACATATCTATTCTTTCTAATCGCTATATCTTTTCTTTGTCTTAGAATTTTTTTATATCCAATAAATTTTGACTTTTTAAATAAAAATTTAAATTCTAATAAGCTTGCAAATTTGCTCAATAGATTTGGAGAATTACAAGTTTTAATTTATGATTCATTAAGCCTTTCATGGCTTCCTTGGGGACAAAAATTAATAAGAGGAATAATTGTTTTATCTATAATAAACTTACTTACTTGGTTATTTATAAAAAACGCAAAAAAAATATATGTTTTATACTTTCTCTTTTGTTCAATTTTAATACTCTGGCCTGCATATGTCGGAAATTACTGTTCTAGGTATTTTTATGAAGCATGTCCATTTTTACTTATAGCTTTCATTTTGCTTTTCGTTTTTTATAAAGGACATCTTTATCGATTAAAAAATGCTGTTACATACATATTAAGTTTTTATGTAATATTTCTAATATTTTTTAATATAGAATGCTTTAGCCAAAGAGAAAAAAACATGCAAATATGCTCAAACGCAATTCAAGAACTTATTAAACATCCCAAAATAAATAAAAAGCCAATTTGTATTTTAGGTTGCCCTGGACCTGGTCTAGGTTATTATCTTGCCAGTCTGTTATGGGTATTACTTGATAATCCATCTCATACAATTTACATAGACTCTTCAACTATGTTACGTCAACCAGAATTCAAAACAACAAATTATAAAAATACAATAAATAAATATTATAATAAAAACGTAGTACAAATAAATCCATTAGAAAATGGCTTTCAATTCAAAACTTTAAATCCTACAAAAATATCTTTTGATTTACCTCCAAATCATTATTCATTAGGAGATAAAATAATCAATGAAAAAATAATTGAAAGTGGAAGTGAAAAAATTACAGATTTTACATTGTTACTTGAGCAAAAATATATCGAGCAAAAACCTTTATTTTTTACATGGGATTTTGAAAAACAACAATTTATAACAATAAAACTTAAAAAAAATAAATATGAATAATCTTACGCCAAAATTACTAATCAATAATAAAAAAAATCAGATAATATTTTTTTCATTCTTAATTTTTAGCTTAATACTACTTTTTCTTGGAATTCCTTACACTAAATGGTATTTCAAAACGGATGATTTTGGAAATATTTATCATTGTTTTATTAAAAGTTATAAAGATATTATTAAATTTGTTTATGAAGGAAATATCGAACATGCAAGTCATGCCTGTAATGATTTGCATGATCAACATTTTTTAGGGGGTCTTTATCGTCCAATGTCATTTATTTATTATTTGCCACAAGTTTTTTTATTTGGAACAAATGCTTATGGTTATTTTTTAATAACCATAATTTTGCATGCACTAAATTCAGTATTATTATTTTTAATATTTACAAAAATAATCTCTCCTATTTTTTCTTTTCTTTTTACTATGTATTTTGCCTTTCACCCAACACTAATCTGGTTAGGTTGGATTAGTGCACAAACATATTTTACAGAATTTCTTACTCTAATATTCTTATTGTTTTTTTTAAAAAAATATCTAGATACAAATCAAATAAAATTCTATTTATTTTCATGTGTACTTTTTCTTATGAACATCTATTTAAAAGAACAAACTATTGTTCTTCCAATTTGGATTATTTGGGCTACTTATATTTACAAAACATTTAAATTAAATTCACAAAAATCTGTTTTTACAAAATTAAAAGTAAGCTTAATTTTATCCTCAGGATATTGGTTAATAATATTTTTCTATCTATTTACAAGAGCTTTGATCTTCCCCATAAGAGTTATAAATACAAATACACCTACATCTCTAACTTTTGCTTTAAATTTACATTCTTTTCTAAATCGACAAAAAGAACGCTTTTTTGATTTCGTCACTTATATTGCAGATTTTTTAAACTTAAGTTTATTACCTAAAAATCATCAAATCATCAAGGGAAGTTTAATTATAATATTAATAATATTTCTTTTTATACTTTTCATTAATAGTAAAAACAAAATAATTTCGCTTTTTTTATTATTCAGCATATTGTTATTTAGTTGGCCAGCATTATTAATTCATTATCAACCAAGATATATTTATATTTCATTAGCATTTTTTATTTTATTAATTATTTTCCTTTTAAAATCTCAAAAAAGCACAAACTTATTTGCAAAATACAAAAAAACAATAATGTGTATTCTCTCGCTCACCATTTGCATAAATGCAACCTATTTAACAATACAGCTAACAGCAAAAGAAAAACTTCTAAATCATATAAAAATATCCCTTATGAACTTAATTAAAAAAGATGAATTACAAAATGCTATAACAAATAATCATGCACTTTGTTTTTATAATCTTCCTTATTATTTCAGGCAAGGAACAGCTCAAGCAACGTGGATGTTAACCAACAAATCAAATTATCCTATTTATGTTTACCTAACAAAACCACCAATCAGCACTATATATAAATTAGGATATAATCATATTCCAAATCCAAAAACCGTAAATAAAAATATTTTATATATAACATGGGACTATGATAAATCAGAATTTATATTTGATTATTAATTTTTGTAAAAAAAAAATAATAAAACATAAGACTTTTATATTTTCAATATCTATTTTTTCACTTATTTTTATTTTGCTTGGGCTTCCATTTAAAAATTGGTGGTTTTACGGAAGCGATGATTTTCATGGATTATATTTAGGTTATAAAACAACAAACTGGAACGATCTGTTTTATTTTTTTAAAAATGGACATACCAACCAAGAAATGGGACCATCCAATTATAAATTTTCCAATGAGCCTCAAAATTTTTTTTCAGCATATTATAGACCTTTATACTGTATTTATTTAACATTCCAATATTGGTTATTAGGTACAAATGGATACTATTATCATTTGTGTAATGTTTTTTTTCATACAACAAATAGTTTATCACTTTTTTATCTCTTCTTGCATCTAACAAATTTATTTACAGCCTTTTTATTCGCTTTAATGTTTGCCGTCCATCCACAAATTGCATATAGATTTGGAGCTATCGTAAATCTTCATTATTACATTAACGCAATGCTTCTATTATTGCTTTTTATTTTTTTTAAAAACTATATAGATTCAAAAAAATGGTATTATAATTTACTTTCTGTGATCTTGTTTTCTTTATCTTTATTTACACGAGAAACATCTATAGTTATACCAGCAATACTATTTTTAGGATTATATTTATATCCACAAAAATATAAATTTTCTAACTTTAAAAACTTGTTAAATAAAACTTTAAATAATTTTTATAAAGTTTTTGGTTTATTATGTTCAGCAATATGTTTTCTATTATTGAGAATATATTTATATCCAATTAAATTTACTAATTGCTCAAAACCTTTAAATCTAATTTCAATTATAAGCAAAATAAAAAATAGATTCCCTGAGCTTAAAGTTTTTATTTACGATGTATTAAGCCTTTCCTGGCTACCATGGGGACAAAAAAACCTTCGCTGTATAATTTTAATATCGATTATTTTATTTTTATTTTATTCTTTCATTAAAAATACAAAAAAAGTTTATGTCACATATTTTATAACATCTGCATTAATAATGCTTTGGCCTGCTTATTTGGTCAATTACAATCCACGTTATTTTTATGAAGCTTATCCCTTTATACTCTTTGCATTCATATTTCTATTTAAATATTCAAAAATAAATTTTAAAAAATTTAAAATTATAGGAACAGCTACGCTAACTTTTTTTGTAATATTTTTATTTATTTTCACTTTTGTGAATTTTAAAATAAGAGAAAATAAAATGAAAATAATGTCCGGTGCTGTTTATGAATTAATACAAAATCCAATAATACAAAACCGCAATCTTTGTTTTATTAGTCACCCATTAGAAAGCTGGGGAGAACAGAATGCTCAAATTTTTTGGACTCTTTTAAATAATACATCACCGAAGATACTCTTTGATTCTGCTACAGCCATAACCCAAATAGATTGCAACGTTATAAAACCAACTAAATATATAAACATTTGCGCTGATCTATTTGAACATAATTACTGTAAAATTACACCAATAAAAAATGGTTTTAATTTTAAATCTCTAAACCCTAAAAAAATACATTTTGAACCTAAAATAGAAAGATCCGATTATTCTTTAGGCAAAAAAATAATTAATAAAACAATAAATTTTAAAGGTCTTGAAGTTGTAACAGATTTTAGCCTTATTTTTGATAAACACTATTTAGATTTAGATCCATTATTTATCAAATGGGATTATGAAAAACGTAAATTTATAATACTTTAATTCTATTCCTGATATTTTTCTTTACTGCTCCAACAACGCCTTATTTTATAAAACTCATCAAATATCTGTAATATTTTCTCAACATAACTTTTTGAATTAAAACTTTTAGCTTTTTTAAAACCATTTATAATTATTTTTTTACGCAATTGCATATTATGATGTAATTTATGCACACAATGTGCAAGTTCTTCTTCATTTGTAGGATTAAACAATAAAGCAGCACCCTGTAATTGAAATTGCGAACCATCAACTTTTGCTGCAATCACCGGACATTTTAAAGCAAAAGCTTCTAATGGAGGAATATTATCTGGACCAAAAAAGGATGGAAAAATTAAAGCAAAAGCCTTTTTATAAGCAGTTACAAGTTGTTCAATAGAAACAAAACCTAAAAAATAAACTTTTTCTTGCAACCCAAACTCTTTAACTTTTTGTTTTATATAATTTAAGTTGCCTTTATCTGAACCAGTAAAAACAACCGAAAAACTAAGTCCATATTTTTCTTTTAAAATTTTTAAAGACAATAAAATAACAATATGATTTTTATGTGGCCAAAATTGTGCTGGATAAAATAAAAATTTTTCAGGTAATGTTTTTGCAAAATCTACATCAATGTTTTTGCAACTAAAAACAACCTCTGGGGTAGGCATAGGAATAAGTTTTACCCTTTTTGGTGGAATTGAATAAAATTGGACTATTTCATTTTTACCAGCATCATTTCCTGTAATAATATAAGCAGCTCGAGGAATTACAAAATTATATCTTTTCTCTCTTTCGTCAAATTTCCAACCAGCAACACTAACCTCAGGGAAAAAACTTTGCTTCCTATGTTGCAAATCCCAAATAGTACAAATAAATGGAACCTCAACAAATTCATATGCAGGAGTAACAAACCACATTAATTCAATATTATGTTCATTAATAGCTTTATTTAACGGATTAAAATATTTTTTTTCTATTTGTTTTCTTTTGAATTTATAAAAAACTCTCAAAAATTGTTTGTTGATAAAATTACCTCGTGCATAAAACCTTTTTAATTGAATAAACTTTAAATTATTTTTTGATTTAATTTTATTTGCATCATCAGAAAATATAAAAAACTCATGCTCACTGCTAATTTTAAGCAAATTATTTAAAATACTTTGTTGAAAAGTAAAAGCCCCACCAGATTTCGAATCCGAAAAAATATATTTACCAAAATAAACGCCTATTTTCATAAATCAGATTTTTTCACAAACAAAAGTTACACTCCATGTCTTTTCATTTGGTTTTTTTCCAGATAACCATTCTTCAGCTACAATCAATTTAAAACCATTATCAGATAAAAATTTTTGAATTTCATTATTAAACAAATATCGCATAACATGTTTCTCTTCAAAATCTTCAATAAAATTTTTTTTGATATTTTTTATGAAAATCTGATAATTAACATCAACAATATTTTTATCCCTATATGTTTTAGGTTCAGCAATACGGGTTAATTTAAAATTATTTTTTTGCAGACGTTTAATCCGAATTTCAGGCTTATTATCTAAAACTGCTGGTCCATACCAACAGTCAAAAATAAAAATTCCATATTTATTTAAATGTTTTGCAACATTTGTAAAAACTTTTGTTAAATCTTTGTCTGTAGTTAAGTAGCTTATAACATGAAAAAGAGATAATACTACATCAAAATTTTGATTAAACTTAAAGTCTCTAATATCCCCACTCATAAATGATAAATTTTTATGTTTAAAATTTTTTTGTGCTAAATTTATCATTTGTTTACTTAAATCAATGCCCTTAATTTTATATCCTTTTTTAGCCAACAATGCCGCATGCTTTCCTGTTCCACATCCAAGATCTAAAATATTATTACATAAGTTTTTGGAATATTTTTGAATTAATTTTTGAATATAATCTATTTCTTCTTGATAATTTTTATCTGCATATAAAGCATCATAATAAAATGCATATTTTTGAAATACATTCACCTCAAAACCTCTTTTAAAACGCTACAAACTCTTTCCATTTCTGTTCTTTTTAATCCCAATCCACTTGGTATATAAAAACCTCTTCTTGCCAAATTTTCAGCGATTGGAAATTTTTGATTTTTAAAGAATCCTAGTTTTTTAAATACAGGTTGTTCATGCATACACCAAAAAAAAGGTCTTGTACCAATTCCTTTTACGTTCAATTTTTGCATAATATTTTCCGCATCAAACTTGAATTGTTGATTTAATACAATACCATAAACCCAATAAATATTTTGAGCGTAATTTGTTGATTCTAATGGTAAATCAATATTTAAATTTTCTTTCAAATTTTTAGTATAAAATTTACCCATTTCTCTTTTTACATCTATAAATCTATCAATCTGTTCTAACTGAGCCAAACCCAAAGCAGCTTGGATATTAGTCATTCTAAAATTAAAACCTAGCTCATCGTGAACAAATCTTTTTTCCTTTTTAAAACAAAGATTTCTCAATGATCTACATTTTTCTGACAAATTTTCATCATCAGTTAAAACCATGCCACCTTCACCTGTTGTTATATGCTTATTTGGATAAAAACTAAATGTACTAACATCACCGAAACTACCACATTTTTTACTTTTATAATTTTGACCATGCATCTGAGCAGCATCTTCAATTATTTTTAATTTATGCTTTTTAGCAAGGTTTAGTATCGGATCTAGATCAACAGGTAACCCATAAATATGTACAACCATAATCGCTTTAGTTTTTTCAGTAATATTTTTTTCAATTTGCTCTACGTTCATATTCCAAGTTATTGGATCACTATCAACTAAAACAGGAATAGCACCCGCTCTTACTAGTGCTGCGGCACAAGAAATAATTGTAAAAGTTGGCATTATTACTTCATCACCCTCTTTAATTCCAAGAGCATTTATTGCTACATCTAAAGCAACAGAGCCATTACAAACAGCTATTCCAAACCTCCTTTCAACATACGTTGCAAATTTTTCTTCAAATCTTTTTACAAAAGAACCTTCTGAAGATATCCATCCAGATTCTATACATTCATTTACATATTTTTTTTCATTACCCTTTAAAATCGGCCTATTAACTGGAATAAAATTTTCTAATTTTTTAGTTTTTTGAATAAAACTTTTATTTTTTTCTAAACAAAGTTCAAACATATAAAAAGTTATCTTATTAAAATTTCAGTATTATCAATCCCCTGGAAACGACTTTTATCCTCTTCACCAGCATAAGGACCTTGTTTAACTTCAAACATTTCAAGATCTTCTAGTACTTCAAAACCATGACCTCCATGGGCAAGTAAAATCACATCCCCTGCATTTAAAATTGTGCTTTGTAAATAATCTTTTTTTTCATCATAAAAATCAACCCGCAATTTTCCTTTTTTTATAAATAATACTTCTTTGGTATATAAAACTTCTCTAGTAACAGGATTATGAATATGGGGTTGTATAATTTTTCCTTTTTTGTGATTCATACAAGCCAATTGTTGCGAAAAATCATTTGGAGTAAAAAACGATATTCCATCGTTTTGAAAATTATTTCTAACAATAATGGCAGCAAGTTTTTTTCCAGCAAAAATTTTTTCAATCATTATGCTCTCAAAATAAATAATGATAAAGGATCTCTTTCTGTTCCTAAAAATTTTGAAAATTGCAATTCATCACGTTTAACTATCGATTGTTCTTCAGGAATATAACTTATAACCGCACAAAATTTTTCTTTTAAATCTCCAATGTTTTCATTAATATTTTTAATAAAAAACTCTCTATCCAATTTTTCATTAAAAATAATCCACAACCAATATTCATTGATGCATCCACAAGGCTCTATAAAAATATTTTTTACCTTATATTCATTTAAAACATCAGCAATAAAAACATACTTGTTATATTCGTCTATTTTGCCATGAAAAAACTTAATATCATGTGAAGAATAAAACATTGTAGAATTTCCTAAAATGGGGCTTTTCTTATTAAAAAAAACATATGGAATAGCAAACACAAAAATACATAGAATAAAAATTCTCCAAAGTGATTCTTTTTTAAAAACAAATTGCAAGACAAAATAATATATCAATCCACAAATAACCAAAGTTGCAAAAACAAGTTTATTTTTTATTAAAAATGATAACATCCAATAACTTCCAAGCAAGATAAGCAAGACATAAAAAGCTTTGACACTCAAACAATTTAAGCGTAAAGAAAGATCCTTGAAAACACATACGATTATCGGAACAGAAATAACAAAAAATGGCAAATCCAAACGTGTAATCCATGGTTGCCATTTAAAAATTAATGAAAATAACAAATAACCGCTCAATAAACAGAACAAGTAAATCAATACATTATATCTCTTCGCTGAAATATAACTTTTCAAATTGAATAAAAAATAAAATAAACAAAAAAACAAAATAAAAATAAAAAAGAAATTACCCGATCTATCTTCATCAATACAAAAAAACGGTTCATAAGTTTCTCTACCAAAAGTTATTGGTTTTTCTTGAGTTGAAATACCCAAAATTTTTTCATGGAAACTATCTATTAATTTATTATATACCCTGTTGGCAAAAGGAAAAGCCATATGCATAGAGATATTGCGTACTAAATTTGATATTAAAAATTTTGCATTAATAGTTTCATTTTTAACCAGTCCAATAAAAAATTTAGGGCCTAAAAAATTTCCACAAAAATTATAATTCCGTATCCAAAATGGAAAATTAATCATTAATATAATAAAAATAAAAAAAGCTAATACATAAAAAGCTTTTTTCCAAGATTTAATAAATAAAACAACAAGAAGCCATAACAAAAATGGAAAAGAAAAAATCGCCATCGTAGCTTTTGTAAAAAATCCAAGACCCAACGCTATTCCTGAAAATATAAAATCTGATTTACTCCGCATTTTAGAAAAAATAATTCTCAAACTAAAAAATATAAACACACATAACAAAAATGCCGCTAAATAATCTGTTTGTGTTGTCGTTGACTGTAAAATTCCCATAGGAATAGCAGCAACCAACAAACATGATAAAATTTGAAATTTATAATTAAATCCAAACAACTCAACAATTAACGAAATCAAAAACATTGACCCCAACATTGAAGAAAATTGAACAATATAAAACCATAAATCAGATCCTGCCAATAATTTTAAATGCAATAAAACGAATTCTGACAATGGTGGGGTATAAAGCTGCCTAAAATCCCCAGTAAGATAATGATTTAAGCTATTATTTTGGATCCAATGCGCAATTCTTGGTAAATGATATCCTAAAGAATCACTATTATTTGGTGGATAATAAAGTCCTTGAAAAAATAATGGAACCAGAATTAACAAAAACATCAATCCAAAAATAACCACACTTTGATCGTTTAATTTTATCTTTCTTAAATTAATATTTTTTTTAAAAAACAATATGACAAACAAAGTTATTGATAGTATCAGCCAACAACTAAAATCTGTAACAAAATTCAATTGCCCCAAAAAAGATAATACTTCTGTAAAAAAGGCTGAGATTAAAAAGATCGAAATTAAAGCTTTTGTAAATGCCAATCTAAAATTTGTAAACGAATTATCATCATTTCTAGTAAATAAAAAAAATAATAAAATAAAATTTAAAAACAATATTAAAGTAAACATTACATTATCACTTTACAATTTTCTCAGCACACACATATGCATATGATTATGTAAAAATGGAATTTTACTTAATATTAAATTAACAATTTTACCAAATCTAGTCATCTTGAATTGCCAATTATCAAATTCAACTAATCTAGTCCCAAACGTATGGAATAAACCATCAACATGTGCAATGGGTAAACTTGCAATAATCTCAAAACCAGAATTTTTACAAATTTTTTCAAACTGTAATGGAGTAAAACGATACTCAAAAAATTCTCCTATCTGCGGTTCAATAAAATAAGAAAATCTTTTTTTATTTTTAACAATGAGTTTTTTACCAAATATTTTTCGAATAAAATTTTTTTTTCTCAAATCTAAAAAACTAAAAAAGTATTTGATCTGTCTTAAAAAGTTAAAACTTGGAATCGTTATTATTGCAATCCCTCCTTTTTTTAAAACATTATATATACTCTTCATAGGTAAATTAGGCCCCGCTGGAAAATGCTCTATTACTCCATAGCTTAAAACAATATCAAATGATTCTTTTTGGTAAGTCATATTCAAGATATTACCATTAATAACATTTAATTCTGGATATGATTTATTAAGAAAATCAACTGCTGCTTTATTAATCTCAATTCCATAAATATTTTTGAAACCAAGATCATATAAATACTTTACGACTCTTCCCAAACCACATCCGGCCTCTAGAATTTTAAGATTTTTATCTTTTAAATATTTCAATGTGATTAAAACTTCATCATCTTTAGAACAACTTTGTAATAAATATTCAAAATTATCATTATTCCAAGAAAAAATGGTGCTTTTCCCCTGCTCTTTGAGTTTTTGTTCATTCATTACTACATACTCAATCAAATAAAGAATAGACTAATCAAAAATACCCTCTTTCCACCAAATTCTTTTATTAAAAACTCCTGAAAAATCATGTTTCTCAAAAAAATATTTATATACATTTAAACGTGAGTTATGATTCAAAAATTTTCCCGCTTTTTTATTAACAAAATCTTCAAGCCCTTTAGCTGCTAAATTAAATTTCAATTTACCCATAGGTAAAAAAGATAAAAACTTTTTACGAAAAATAGCTTTACTTAAATAAAAATTAAAACAAGATTGCATATGCCAAAAAAGAACTCGTTTTTTTATAAAATAATTTTTTGCATCTTCTCTTTTATAAGAAAAATAATCTATTCCATTTTCTCGTATATATTTATAAGAAAAATTTTCATCGTAACTATGCACAAAAAGAGGGTTTTCAAAACAAATATAATCATTTAACGCCAACAAAATATCTTCTATCTTATCTTGTATAATTTTTTCACTATGTATCAAATGTGAAATAAAATCTTGATCACTAGTAATAATCTTTCTAAATCTTGATCCAGCCCAACGAGTTTTAAACGTTATTTCCCAACCAAATCTATCTCGCCAAGCTTTATCAGAATAATTTTCAATATCTTTTACAAATAAATTTAATTCCTCATTATATTGTGAAAACCAATCTATATTTGAAATACAAGTAAAAGCAGGACAACCTTGTAGAACAAATGTTTTTCCTTTTAATTTTTTTGCAATAACTAAAGGATCCTCATTAAAAATAATATCACCATCATAATGAATAACCTGCTCATTTTGAAAAAACTTTTCTAAAACTGGCCATCTCAAAAAACATTTTTTTTCATAATTACCAAACCGATTTAATTCCGAATATTTTTTATCAAAAAAATTATACAGATCTGAAACATCAAAAAGTGAATATCCCAAATTTTGTAAATCTGATTTATATTGTTGTGAAAGATTATTAAATCCATTAAAAAACAAAATATTTATATCATTACTAAAACTAAGTTTTAAATTTCGTTCCCCCACAAACTTTAATGGAACAAAATTTTCAAAATCTTTTTCATTAGTATTGCACCATGCAATAACAACATTTTTCATAATCAACCATTTAATCAACTGTTAAGATATTTTAATATTTCTTCGCCTTCTGCAATCAATGTTGATAAAGAATAATCTTGTTCTATTTTTCTTCTACAATTACAAGCTATATTAAATGCTAAATCCTTATTTTGAATTACATTCAAAATACATTGAGCAAAAGATTCTGGATCGTCGGCTATAAAAATGTCCTTTCCATTACAAACATTTAAACCTTCTGCGCCTAAAGTAGTAGAAACTATTGGCACATTACAAGCAGCTGCTTCTAAAATCTTAAATCTAGTTCCAGATTCAAACATCAAAGGAACAATTGAAACATCTGCTCCTGTTAAATAAGGTAAAACTGATACAACTTTACCTAAAATTTTTATATTCGAATCATTAATATCTGATAAAACTTTATCTGAATCATTTCCAACAATATAAAGATATATATTTGGAATCTTTTTTTTAACTAAGGGAAATACTTTTTTTATAAACCATCTTGAAGCCTTATCCATAGGACTTTTACTCGCAAAAGAACCTGCCAAATAAATGTATGGTTTCCTTAAATCAAAAGAACAATCTCCTACTTTATAATTCTCCAAATCTATCACATTTGAAAAAATTTTTATTTTTTTCAGATCAGAAGAAATCGATCTATAATATTTTGCATCAAATTCTGAAACTGCGGTTGTAACATCACAAACATCAACCCATTCTCTTTCTTCTAATTCCTTATTTTTACCATCCAGCTCTATTTTCTTTCTACATATAGGATCATATTCATAAGGTAATTCTCTTAGAATATATCGAGACCAAACACTATCCGTATCACAAACAAGCTTTAAATTAGAATCCAATTTTCTTATTCTTTTTATTAATTTAAAAGATATATTTCCAAAACCAAACCAAATAATATCTATATCATTTTTATGTGCATAATTAACAATAAAAGATGCATCCTTATCAATATCAGTCATTTTTATAAAAATATTTTTTAGTTTTATAAAAATTTTATCCAATAAACAATATTCCCTAACTGATGGAGCATATACAAAAGCATGTACAAGTTTTCTAAAAAATTGTTCTGCTTCCTCTCCCCCCAAGAGCCTTTTTGTTACCCTTGAAATAACATGCAATTCAGAAATTTTATCTAACGCCTTTATTGAATTTTCTATCCGTAAAAAAGGGCCTCCAGCCGGAGGATGCTCTAAAAGATGGGAAGTAAATAAAACTTTATTCATTTTATGCCTTAAAAAATTTGGTCATTATAAATATAAATTAAAACTATTTAGTAAATATTAATAACCTTCTCGTATCTGGATGAGAATCCAAAATCTCAATATCTTTAAAATATAATAACCCTTCTTTGATAAAAATATCTAAATTATAACTCTGTAAATTATTTCTATTTAAATTTTTAAAAAAATCTGGCTCACTTTTTATCATTAAATCTTCTAATGATACATATTCCAAAATTAAAGTTTTTTTCGTTAGCAGTGAAAGCAATTTAAAAACTTTTTTTATAGATATTCCTAAACCTAATACCAAATGATGAACTAATGCTAAACAAAAAACACAATCACTTTTAAATCTCATAATAGGTGCTAAAAATAACGGATTTTTTTGAGAATTTAAAGCCTTGGAAGCATCATTAATACCATACACACTTTTGTTCAAATCACTAAAAGGTAAAAATAAAGATAATATTTTAAGATCTGTATCTTTAGAATATTTATATAATAAATCAATACATGATTCATCTACATCCGTTGCTATTACTTTTGCTCCATGTCTGGCAGCAAGAACAGAAAACCAACCGGTATTGGCTCCTAGATCTAAAACTGTTTTAGGTTTATAAAGATCTAAAATACGATAAACATTTTTTTGCTTGTTTTTCCAACTTGATTTTTCAGAAAAACAAAAATCTTCATTTTTATTTGAATAATAAGAATCATAATTACTTTTAATTGGTGTCACATCTAACTTTTCCAAAAAGTTTAATAATCTCTTACAAAAAAATATAAAATCTGTTTTCCTATTGAACCTTGTATAATAAAAAAATTTAAAATATTTTAAAAAATTATATAACTTCAAATCCTTCCACGAAGGAATAACACAATCTTTAACATTGCAAGCTCTGTAACAAAGCATTCTTCTTGCAAAACTATAATTACCTCTAACCATAAAAACAAAAGGAATCAAAATAAATGGTAAAAACATTTCCTGAAAAACTATAAACCTTTTATCTTTTAATTTTATTTTTTTATCTTTAAATAACCATTTTTCATTTATTAATTCTTTAGGTGTAACAAGGGACATAAAATCAACAAATATAGGTTTTTGGTAATCAAAAATAATATTACTAGGAATAGCATCTTTCAAGGTTAAATTATATTTGTTCAATTCTATAAATAAAGTTAAATGAAACAATAAAGCATCCTTAAACATGTTCACTGACCATTCATATGGATAAGAAATTAAGTGCTTTTCATGTTTTAAAATAAAATCATTTTGTGAATTCAAAATATCCGTATTTACAATTCCTAATTTAGACAAATTAAAATTTTTATAAATTTCAATAATTTGTTTTGTTGTTAAAGAATATGAGGATGAGACTTTTCGTAATATGAAATCACCTCCATCATATACAACACCGTTATTGTCATACCCTACAATCTCTTTTAAATTACTAATCATACTACTTCCAACAACCTCTTAACTAATTAATTAAAAACGAGGTGATTTTGTTATTACCTTATTATTACAAACTACAGGTGGAAATCGATATTCATCTATTATATTTTTACCTTCCAATATGGAATCACAAATATAATCCCAAACTAAATTTCTACCTGGTAATAAATCTTTATGTGTAATTTTTAAATTAATATTTTGCTTAGCATCCCAATCAAAAAGTCCCGTATCTAAATAAAGAATAAAATGGAAAATATAAAAAAATTTTTTAGCTAAAATATATCTTTTATCTTTTTCTTCTTCTGAAATTCCCTGATTTAATAACAATTTTAAATAATCAAAATATTGCATCTTAGTTTTTGCATCAAAGGTAAATCCTTTATTCCAATAAATAGCTTTACCTGCAGGAACAACTGGAATTTTTCTACAAACCATTTCCAATCCAACAGTTGAAGAATAAACTAAACCTAAATTAATATTCGAAAATAAATCATATACCGAAATACCAAATGAAGGATTCAATAAAAAAATATTCTCAGGTATTTTTTTAAATTTTTTTAATATTTCATCTTCAACTTTTTGCCTTGATTCAGGGAAACTTTTATGAATCTCTGCCGGATGAGATTTAATTATTAATTTCCATTGTCTATTTTTACTGAAAAAATTAATTACTTCAAATATCCATTCAAACATATCATTGAATAAATAATCAACATCCAAAACGGCTGCATCCCAAGCAACATTTGTAATCAATAAAGCAACTTTTTCTTCCCCTTTTAAAAATTCAAAAAAAGAATGATTTTTATTTTTAACTTTTGAATCAATTCCCGTAGTATTAATAATCATGCTTTTACCGGAAGAAAAATTATTTAAATAATCATCAATTAAAAATTCCTCTTTTTTAGAAAGTTTTTTATTTTGCCAAAAATGCCAGATCTTTTCAGCGTTTTTATCCACAGGCATAGCCCTTTGATCGGTAGCATAACACCAAGTATTCTTTTTTCCTCCAGGGCCGGATGGATAAATAGGTATTTTAAACTTTTTAGCTATTTTCTCAAAATAAAACCATGGATAATAAAATGTATTATTTGTAACAATACAAAAAGGTTTTATATCTATCAGCAAACGTTTAAATAATTCTATCAATAATATGGAATTAAACAAATAATTTTTAATTAATTCTTCACGCTCTTTTACTTTATTTTCATCAATTAAAAGCTCATTATTTCTAAGAGTTTTTAAAATTATAGATCCAACTTCTATATCATCATACTTCCAGTCACGATAACTCGATATATCATAATTCGTTACAATATTCTCAATATTTTTTTTATCATTTGTTTTTATAAATCTGGATAAACAAATTGGCGTTTTTTCAGAAAAATTTTTCCATAAATCAAGATCTGATTTTATACATCTTTTACAATTATTTATCTTTCTAAAAAAGTCCTTTTCTTTATCACCTATATAATTTCCCCATACTCCTCCAGCAACTGAACATTGCCCTTTTTGAACTCCACCACATATTACCGGAATAATGTGCGCTCCTCGTAAAATTAGCGATTGGCTTAATAAAAAATCATTTATTTTATTCGGTTTATAAATCGAAAAATTTAATGTAAATAAAATCTTTTTTTGAGATAAATTTTCTCTATTATTCGTAATACTATTAACTAAGGTTCTAATTTTGATCAACTTTTTATTTAATTGATTCTCTCTATATTTCTTAATCTCATAATAAGCTTTAAGCTTAATTTTATTTAAAATTTTTTCAAATAACACACTCACTAAAATTCCTTATCAACAATAACATCTTTGCCTGAAATGATAGCATCACAAATTTTATCCAAATAAATATTTTTGCCTGGTAATAATTTATCTAATTTATTCAAATCAATATTATGATTTTTATCCAAAATACCCAAGTTCGCTGGAAGTTGTCGCTCAAAAAAATAAGAGTATACATATTTTCTTGCCAAATCTATTTGTTCTCTACTTAAAGGCTTTATCGAACTAATATTGCTCAAGATATGGAAATATTCTTCTCTTGTTTTCACATCTATAGAAAAACCTTTATCTGAAAAATGTGATTCTCCCGCCAAAATGACAGGTTTCCCAAATAACGGTAACTCAATTCCAATTGTGCCCCAAATAGTAATTCCAATATCTATTAAGTTAAAAAGACTTTGTGTATTTAATGTCAATTTTGAATCTAATATTTTTATATGAGGAGCTATAAAAGAAACTTTCTTCTTGATTTCATCTAAAACACTATAATTACTTTCTATCCTATATTCAAATGGATGGATTTTAACAAGCCAATTAACATTTTCAATTTTATTCATCCTCTTTATGGATTCAACAACCCATTCATATGAGTCATTAAAAATCATTGCTGGAAAATCTATCCCCGCATCCCAATAAACATGAGTAAAAAGACAAGCTATTGGATAATTATTATTAATTTTTAATTTTTTTTTCAAAGAATTTTTATTCTCATAATCATCAAAAAAACAAGTATCAAAATGAGACTTATCGATATAACGACCAGAAAAAAATTTATCTAATTTATCATCTTCCACTCGAGTTAAATCCTTTTCTTTTCTCTTTTTCCACTCAAATTCTGAAATATTTCTAAGGATTAATTTTTTTTCACTCTTAGGAGAATAATAATAATAACAATTTGCATAACCGCTACTCCAAAAAAGACTATTTATCTTATGTTTCTTTGCTAAAAATACTGGTGCCGCATAATCCACATAATAACCATGTGATGAATAAACTCCAAAAGGTTTCTTTTTTTTAAAAACCTCACTTGCAACATAGGCATTTACCAATGATGCATAAAAATAATTCCTATAAGCTTCATCTTCATAATTATCATAATCTGCAGGATATCCTTTTTTATACCTTATAATAGATGACAATGCATATTCTCCAACTGGAATATCTAAATATTTATAATGTTTTATTTCGGAAATATTTATAGAATTAGCAATTTTTTCAAATTTTTTAACTAATGATTCATCAAGATAAGAAGATCCAATGGAATAATCTAATTCAAATTTATTCAAACAATTCACCATAGAGGTGTAACACAACTTACAATCAGTTTTTTGTTTACCTATCTCATTTTGTATACATGCTTTAGAAAAACCATCACAAATAATAAAATGAGTACGATATCCACGCAAATTCAATGCAAAAGACACTGCTAAATTTCTACGCAAAATAGCCTCAAGCCCTCCTAACTCCCATATAATAACAACAGGCGAATCATATCTTAATTTTACGTTATTTTTTAAGAATCTCAGAATTGTTGTAACAAATTTTTTATCTCGTTTAACCTTCAAATACCAATCTATGCGGTTCGTAAGATTATTGAATTTTCGAAATCCAATTCTTGAAAAATTTTCTAAAAAATTCATTTCAATTTCCTACTTTCTAACTGTAATACCATTCTCACTTAATAATTTCTTTATCTCTCTTGGTGTTTGCTCTGTAAAATGAAATATACTTGCAGCAGCAATAGCTTTTGCTCCAACATTCAAAGCGTTTAAAAAATCTTTATAACCCCCTGCCCCTCCAGAAACAATAACAGGAATTGAGACACTTTCTGTAACAAGTTTTATCAACTCCAAATCATAACCTTGCATAGTACCATCTTTATCAATACTGGTTATCAAAATTTCTCCCGCTCCTAACCCCTCAACTCGCTTGCTCCAATCTACAACATTAATTCCCATAGGTTTTGTTCCACTACAGCTATAACATTGATAAGTACCATCCTGTTCTTTTTTAGCATCAATGCTTACAACAATACATTGTGCACCAAAAACTTGAGATGCTTCTTTTATAAAATTAGGATTTTTATATACAAAAGTATTTATACATGCTTTATCTGCACCAGATTTAAGTAAATTTCTAATATCATCAATTGATTTAACTCCACCACCTACAGTTAAAGGAACAAAACATTCACAAGAAAAATCTTTAATTAAATCAAAATCGGGAGCACAATTTTCTTTGGTTGCTGCAATATCTACTATAATTAACTCATCCACCTGTCGCATAGTATAAACTTTTACTGCAGGCAAAATAGATCCAACCTTACGCCAACTATCAAATTTTACACCTTTAACCAGGTCATTATCTTTATACAGTAAAGTTGGTATTAAGCGAACTTTAAGCACCTTACACTCTCTTTAAAGATTTAAAAAATTTTTTACCAATTCAAACCCCCATGGCACACTTTTCTCTGGATGAAATTGAACTCCATAAATATTTTCACAATTAACAGAAGAAATAATTTGACCACAATAAGGAGTAACAGTTAAAATCCCATTATTGTTTGCAGGAACAAAATGATAACTGTGCACAAAATAAAAATCACTTTTATTAGGAATATTTTTAAATAATTCTGACTCTTTTTTGATATGAATTTCATTCCATCCAACGTGTGGAACAGATTCTTTTTCATTTTGTTTTTCTAATTTTTCAACTCTCCCAGAAATAAAACCTAATCCTTTACAAACCACACCTTCTGTTCCTACATTAGCCAAAAGTTGCATTCCCAAACAAATGCCTAATAATGGAATTTTATTTTTCTTAACTTCTATTGCAAGGGGATCAATAAAACCTAATTTTCTCAAATTATTAATTCCGCCCCCAAAAGAACCAACACCCGGTAAAATAATTTTTTCAGCAGAACACAAATCCTTTGGATCATTAGATATAAATACATTAGCACCACATTCTTGCAAGAACCTTGATATAGATCCCAAATTTCCCATTCCATAATCAATTATTAAAACATTCATAAATTATTAATATTCGCAAATTTGCTATCAGCCTTTTGAAAAAACATTTTATCTGTCCCTATATTTTCCGGATTATATAATTTAATTAAATTTCCATTTTTATCTTTAATTAAATTCCCTCTAGTATCAGTTTTAAATATTTTTTTATTCGTAAATTTATCACAAATCTCAATAAATTTATCTACTGTTAAATTCAAAGGTTTTAAAATCTCTTCAAGTGGTTTGTTTAAATATGTCCAAGGAAACTTTCCATCTAATTTTTTTACAATTTCAATCGCATCAATTCTAGATAAACGACCACGTCTTAAATGTAAACAAGCAAGATCAGTAGCTCTACCAAAACCAAATTTTAAA
Organism: Candidatus Babelota bacterium; assembly: GCA_014730005.1. Lineage (GTDB taxonomy): Bacteria > Babelota > Babeliae > Babelales > UASB340 > WJIY01. Next base: position 61,692 of record WJIY01000017.1, read on the forward strand.
TACTTAAAATAATCGTGTATACCAGTTTGATAGTTATCAACATTTTCATAATTAACCATCGATCCCTCCACAACACGTGAAAAAGAATTAAAACCAAAAGCTTGAGAAATTAAAGCATTCGACAATCCATCCCAAGGGAAATAATATCCTAAAAACAAACCATTTACACCTATGGATTTTAATTGTTCATCTGAAGGGTATGTAAATGCAATTAAATCCTTTTTCTTAATACCTTCAATTCCTATAAAATCTGAAACTCTTAAACCTAATAAACCACCAAATTCTTCTAACCATCTTCTATCTAAAAGATTATTTTGACTTGAGCAAACAGGTCCACCATATTCATTTTGTGAATTTTCACCCCAAATAATTAATGGAATTTTATAATTTACAGCAACTTGTATAGGTATTGTAAAAATACCAATGTGTTCAGGCCAAGATATATCTCCAACCTGCATTAATCCAATTCTATTTAACTTTCTTCGTATTATTGGATTTGTGGTAAATTCTAAATAATCAACGCCTAAGTTTTTAATGTTTTCAATATTTTTTTTTCCAATTTCTGAAAGATGGCAAGTTGTTGACGTAACACATAAAGGATTCATACCTAATTGCAACATCTTAATTACTTGATAAGTGCTATCCTTCCCACCACTTACAGGCACAATACAATCCCAATTTGTTCCATCTTTAGATCTATACCGTTCTAAAATTTTTAATAATTCCTCTTTTCTTTCAGCCCAATTAACAACTTTTCTGCTTTCATAATATTCACATGCACTACAAACATCATATTCATTAAATTTTAAATCTGGCTTAGTATCTGGCATTACACATCTGCAACAGTATTTCATAAAATTCTCCTGAAAGCTTTAACTAAATTTTTTCGAGTAAAAACCAAGTAATATCATCTTGAGCAAAATACTTATCGCGATGATAAGTAAAACCATAATCAACCAAAGAAACATCCTTAAATCGATCTAAAATCTCCCCGGCAAAATCACGTTTAAATAATTTGTTAACATTTCCTCTATAATCTAATACAACGGGTTTTGGATTATAATATTCCACAATACAAATATATTTATTTGAAAGCTTATGCATTAAATCATAAGTTTGATTTAATTTTTCTGGATTTATATGAATTAAAACACCTTTAGACAAAACAAAATCATATTTATTTTTTGTAGAAAAATCTATAATAGAATTATTATAAACCTCTATTCCTACAAATTGTCTAAGTTTTTGACAAGCATATTTATTTATCTCTATCGCACTTAACTTAATATTTGGAACCAAAGTTTTTATGGCTTGCAAATTTAATCCTATATTTGCACCAATTTCCATTACAGAATTAATATTTTGTGTATAATTTAATATTTTAGAAAATAAAGCAATATTACTAGCTAATATCAAATCTCCTTGATTTCTATTCGTATATTCATCTCCAAATTTATCCGCCCAAAATCTTTCTTGTTCTGTTATAGGTTGCTGCACAATTCACCCTTTCCCTTATTAACATTTTTTAAAAAATTATACTTAAATTCTGCAATTATCCAATCATCTTCTGTATCTATATCTTGCACCTCATTATTAGGAATAATTAATGGAATAGTATAATCTGCAAATATCCTTTTTTGTTCTAAATAACTTTTTGAATTTATCCAATAAAACTGACCCGCATCATGATATGCAGAAACTAAATCTTGAGATCGAACATTATAATTTTCCGGCCAAAACATCTGCAGCTTGCTATCGTCAATTTTTAAAGCTCTTTGAATTGGATAATTAAATTTAATTACCGAAACAAGAGAATCAGCCTTACACTCTTTTAAAATATCAAAACCATCAATAATTCTTTTTTTATTTACAAAAGGAGCTGTTGCAAGAATACAACAAACATAATCATATTGTTTCTGTATTTTTTTATAAGAGTCCAAGACCTCCTTGATAACATCTGCTAAAGTTGCAAAATCATTTGAATTTATTTTTGAACGAAAAAAAGGAACTTGTGCTCCATATTTTTTTGCAATTTTTGCAATTTCAATATCATCTGTTGAAACCATAATCTCATTAAAGCAACAAGACTCTATTGCAACATCAATGGAATATTTAATAATCGGTTGACCACAAAATTCCTTAATGTTTTTTCTAGGAATTCTTTTACTACCTCCTCTTGCAGGAATAATTGCTAAACAATTCATAAAATTATCTTTTAAGCTACCCAAGCAAACTATACGAACAGATCTGAAGCATCCTGCATGTTTTTCATGCACTGCTATACAAAAATCTAATCACTCAAGGTAATTTATTACTTTTATTTCTTGAATATTTTTTAAAATTCATAGAACCCTTCTATCATTAATTTTTCTACGAATCATAAATAATTTTTACATAAATTCATGTATATCAACGTTCAAAGTAAAAAAACAAAATTAAAATTTTATTTATAATTTTATATTAATTAAAATTTACAAAAAACCTCTCTAAAAACAATAATTTTTAATTCACAATTAGATCCCAATTTACAGCAGTCCCTTTTTTTAAATTACAAGAAACTTTTTTTCCTATTAATTGCTCAAAGTATCTTGGATGTAACCCATAACCGGGTCTAACTACTCTCAAATTTTCTTTAGTTAAAATATCACCAGACTTTAAATCCTTTGATATATAAATCGAACGACGAAATTGCAAATTGTTTTTTTCTTTTTCAGAAAATTCATATGAAACCTTACCCAAAGACTGCCAAGCTCTTTTTGTCTCAACAACTAAAGCCTTCATTTCTTCTGGTTCTAATGAAAATTCAGAATCAATTCCACCATCAGATCGCGATAAAGTAAAATGTTTTTCAATAAAGGTTGTACCCAAAACAACACTTGCTACCGAAACCCCTATCCCTAATGTATGGTCTGACAAACCAACCTTGCAACCAAATAATTCTCTCATATGTGGAATGGTTAAAATATTTGCATTTATAGGATCAGCAGGATAAGAGCTAGTACATTTTAACAGGATTATATCTTTTGTACCATGGCTTCTTAGCGTTTCTACTGCTTCATGAAGTTCTGAAACTCTAGCTAAACCCGTTGAAATGATTACAGGCTTACCTGTTACAGCAATTCTTCTCAATAAAGGTAAATGATTATTTTCAAAAGAAGCAATTTTATAACAAGGAACATTTAAAGTTTCCAAAAAATCTACTGAACTCTCATCAAAAGGAGTGCTAAAACAAATCAACCCTAATTGTTTACAACGTTCAATAATTGGCTTATGCCATTCCCATGGAGTATAAGATTGTTGATAAAGTTCATAAAGATAAGAACCTTTCCACAAACTTTTAGAATCTTTAACAAAAAAATCATCATTTTTTACATCAAGTGTAATCGTATCAGGGGTATAAGTTTGTAATTTTAATGCATTAACTCCAGCTTCTGCAGCAGCTCTAACAATTGCTAAGGCTTTATCTATGGATTGATTATGATTTCCGGACATTTCTGCAACTACAAAAGGCGGATACTTTCTACCTATCTTTACACCCTCAATTACAATCTCTCTTTCCATATTTTCTTTCTAATTTCTACAATATTCAAATTTAAAAAACTTAATATTATTACAAATCTTCTTACCAATAAACTTATATCCGGTTTTATCAAAAACCTTTAAAGATGATTTATTATTTTCCTGAATATATGCATAAATTTTGCTGGCACCAAAATCATTTAAAAGCTTACTCGAACAGTCTTGTAATAAAGATACACCCAAACCTTTCCCCCGAAAACTTCTATGTAAACTAATACTTATAATATAACTATTTTCTTCTTCAGCAATTTTATCAAACCTTATTTGTCCAACAAATTCTTTTAATTCATTTCTTACAACAAAATAAACACAATCTTTACTTACAATTTTATTTTCAAACCATGAAACATGATCATCCCAATTAATTTTATCTATATTAAAAGAATTAGCTCTGACATCAAAATCGTTAGATAAATTAAAAACATCTTTAATATCTGATTTTTTTGCTAATTCAATTGTAAGAGACATCTTTTACCTATCATTTTAGATTTTAAATAAACTTTATTTTTAAACCAAATAGCCAAAAAATAGATAATTGTTGTGCCTGATGCAAATACTAATCTTTCAATTGCAACAATGGGAATTAATTTCAACCACTGTATAGCATTCATTTCACTTGTATAAAGCCAAATAATACTTCCAAAAGCATGTGCTAAAAATGTAGAAGTTAAAGATGCATTAAAAATAAAATTATAATAACTTTTTGGCTCAAAAAAATATAACAAAATTGGAATAAGCCAATAAAAAGAATAAATATATGCAATTTTACCTACAGGATGCAAAATAAAACTTAATATAAATAAAACAGGCAATATTACTCTGATTGAGAAATTTAAAAATCTTAATAGGTAATTTTTATTTTTAGACCTCATTATTAAAAAAAAAGTTAATGTAGAAAAAAAAGTTGGTAAACCAAATGTGATAACTTGTGAAAAAACAAAATTTTTAATTAATAAAAAAAAAGCAAAAGGTAACCCAATTAAAGGCATAATAAAATTAATACTAAAGAAAAAAAACTTAGTTGAACAAAAAACACAACTTGTTTTTAAATAAAATAAAAAAATAAAAATTAAAACAAAAAATATTCTCAATATTTTATTTTCATCCATTAACATCTTAACCTTTATTAAATAAAACCAAACTTAACTCAAAACATTCTGTGCCACCACCCATAAATGTGAAGAAAGATTATTTAATGCAATAAAATCCTGAAAATTTTTACTTATAGAATGCCACTTATCTACTAATAAATATTTCATAAACGGAATATTTGAAACATCAAATTCTTCAGATAAGATTTTTTTTCTAACAATTTCAGCATCTAATTTCCCAGGAGTCAAAGTTTCTAAAACTTTAAATCCACATCCACGCAATAAATTTTCAATAGATTCAATATTAAAATAATTTAAATGCTCAGGAGCAAAAATATTATCTGAATTATGTCCCAATATATTTAAATCAAATCCCTTTATATTAGGTGTCGTTATAATTAATAAACCTTTATCCTTTAATACCTTTTTGCAGCTTAATATAAATTCTCTCGGATTATAAAGATGCTCAATTACTTCAAAACTTGTCACTACACTTACATTTTTTAAATCAACATCTTCTATAGGAGCCTCAATAACATCTAAACCTCTATTGCGACACGTATCTGCAAGACTTTTTGCTGGTTCTACAAGTAAGATTTTTTTAAAAAAATTACATTTTTTAAGTACTGTTGCAAAAGTACCAAATCCTGCACCAACATCAATCAAAAATTCATTATCAATAAAATATTTAGAACACAAAGAAATAACTTTATCAGCCCGCGGTTCAAAAATTTCTTTTTTTCGTTTTTCCTCGGACAACTTAAAAACATGTGTATTCCAATATTTACATGCTTTGGATTTTTTATAAAAATCTACTATTAAATCAAAGTTAGGCCTAGGATTTACAAATAAAGTTTCACAAAAATTACATTCAACAAAACTATATCCCTCCTTATTAAACTTAAAACTATAACTAGTATTATCACAAGCAGGACAATTGACAAAAACAAATTTTGTTTTATTTTTTAACATATTTTTAGAATCAATTTCGCGCAAAATCTTACATTTGTACATCAATTCATCTGGTCTTATACTATTCTCATTCATAACTATACTTCCTATTTAGATAATATTTTAAAAAAAATACATCATCCTCAAAATCCTCAAGACTTTTTTCAAAACATTTTTCTGTTTCAACAGACATACAAAAATCCTTCGGCAATATAGAAAATATTTTTTTAAAATCAAAATCCCCTTTTCCTAAGTGCTTATGTTCATCATAAATACCATTCCAATCACCATCACTAATATGAAAAATTTCAGGATTAATTTGCAAAAACCTTTTAATACACTTAATTTTATTCATTTTTTTTGCATTTGAAAAATAAATAGCATGCCCAATATCCAAACAAAAACCAACGTTTGTATTTTTTGTAATAAATTCAATCTCCTCTGGAGAACTTCCATTACAAATCACGTTATTATATATTCCATAATAAGGTTTATTTTCTATTATAATTCTTGAATCATAAATCATATTTAATTGTTTAACAGTTTCTTCTATTTCACCATTAATTCCGGGGTGAAAAATTATAATATTAGCATGCAATTCATCCGCAAAACGTTTAGCTTCATTTGTCAATTTCATATTTTGCTTACAAAAATTTTTTTTAGCCAAATTAAGTCCAACAGCAGAATGAGCAGCATGTATTACATATGGAATTTTAAGTTTCTTCCATAATTTAATATAACCTTCAAAAGAACCTGGAACTGCAAACAATTCTATATAATCGTAAATTTGTTCACCAAAAAGCCGTTTTGCTTCTTTGATATAATTTAAATTTGTAGACCAGAGTTTTAAACCAATTTTATACATAAAATTATTTAACAACCCGTTTAATAATTTTCACTATCTTCTTTATATCATTATTTTTCAATTTAACGTATATAGGTAAAGAAATTGTTCTTTTGTAAAAATTTTCAGAAACAGAAAAATCACCTTTTTTAAATCCCATACTTTGATAATAAGGTTGCAAATGAACTGGGATATAATGAACTTGTAAATTCAATCCATTCTTTTTTAATTCTTCAAACAATTCTTTTTTATTTGTTTTTAAATTTTCAAAATTTATAAGCAAAGGACATAAATGCCAAGCCGCTCGAGAATAATCTTTTTCTTCAAGAAAATTAAATCGATTATCATCATAAAATTCTCGCCTATAAGTTTCAACAATTTCTCGCCGCCTTTTTATAAATTTATCCAGTTGCTTTAATTGTGAAATACCAAGAGCACATTGCATATCAGAAATTCTATAGTTAAAACCTAAATGATGTTGTTCATAATACCAAGATCCATCATAATCATTTTTAAATTTTTTAAAATCTTTTGTAATTCCATGAGTTCTTAACATCAATATTTTTTCGTACAATTCCTTATTATTTGTTGTAATTGCTCCACCTTCTCCAGTAGTTATATTTTTTACTGGATGAAAAGAAAAGATAGTTAAATCAGAAAATTTACAATTACCTACTTTTATTTTCTTATATTCAGACCCCAAAGCTTGCGCAGCATCTTCAATAACAAATAAATTATTATTTGTTGCTATTTCATATATTTTCTGCATATCACAAGATTGCCCCGCAAAATGAACTGGAATAATCCCTTTTGTTTTGGAGGTAATTTTTTTTTCAATTTCAACAGGATCAATATTTGCCGTTGTTGGTTCTATATCTGCAAATTGTACTTTACCCCCTGCATATAAAATAGAATTTGATGATGCAACAAAAGTATTCGGTGTGGTTATAAATTCATCCCCATTTTTAATATTCAAACTTAACATTGAAAGATGTAATGCCGCAGCTCCATTTGCAACAGCAACACAATATTTGGCATTTGTATAATCACAGATAGCTTTCTCAAATTCCTTAACTTTTGGTCCCTGAGTTAACCAATTAGATCGTAAAACTTTAACAACTTCCCAAATATCTCTTAAAGAAATTGATTGGCTCCCATAGTTATAAATCTTTGACTTATAAAACATAATTCATCCAATTCGCATTTTTAAAATATTCTTAGCTCTATAAAGCTCATTGCAATCTAATAACTTAATAGAAAACTTTAATTCATCATCTAAAGTTTGAAATTCTTTTTTTTGAAAAACATTTTCATTTAGTTTTTTGATCCATGGTTTATAATCCATAAGATGAATTACATCAATCAATTTAAAAAAATTATTTGAATCATATAAAAAATCAAAAATTGCACAAAAAAACAAGTAATCTGCTCTTGTATCCAAAGTTAATCGCAGATTTTTACGTAATTTTTTAGGAGCCTCTTTTATGCAAATATTAAACATATTTTTATTTTTATAAATAAATGATGTAACATGTTCTCGGTCAAAAAAATTTGTAGTATTTAAAAAAGTTTTTTTTAATGATCCAAAAGAAAAAATTTCTATATTTGTTCCAATAGGATAATATTCTGTTTTTGTACAATCGTTTTTATCTTGCAAGTGTTTGTCTAATACATTGCTAATTAATTCAAAATCTATACAAGGATTATCACCAGTAAGTCTTAAAATTGTTTCTAAATTATATTGTTTTGCAGAATAATAATATCTAGATAAAACATCATTTACATCACCACGAAAACAATTAATTTCTTTTTTTTTACACCATTGTTCTATAATATCATCATTTTTATCCCAAGAAGTGGCAACTATAACTTCATTTAATTTCTTTATGCATTTTGCACGTTGAACAATATTATCAAGAACAGTTACTTCAGAATTATAAGGTAAAGATAATAAAACTTTTCCTGGCAATCTCTTGGATTTCATTCTAGCTTGAATAATTGCACCTGTTCTACCATTCATATTTCACCAAACAGTAAGTCCTCCGTCTATAATTATGTTTTGCCCTGTTACATATGAAGATAAGTCTGACGATAAAAATAAGATCGCACCAATCAAATCTTCTGGAACGCCTATTCTATTCATTGGAATTTTTTCACACAAATTATTAATAAAACCTTTTTCTTGTTGCACTATAGGTGACGGAAAAGCTCCAGGAGAAATAGCATTAACATTAATATTATTATTTGCTAAATAAACTGCAAAATATTTAGTTAATTGAATTATACCGGCCTTTGCAGCACCATAAGTTGCCGCGCTGAAAAATTTCTCATAACCTTTATATATTCGAAAATCTGGGGATACAAGACCATACATAGATGCAATATTTATAATATGTCCTTTATTAAACCTTTTCATAAAAGGAATTATTTCTCTAGTACATCTAAACACACTTCCCAAAACCCCATCTATACTATATTGCCAATCCTCATCATTTATATTTGAAGGATCAGAGCACTTTGCATAAAAAGCATTATTTATTAAAACATCAATTGTCCCAAAATTTTCACAAATTTTTTGAAAGCCATTACAAATAGATTTAGTAGAAGAAATATCAAACTGCTGAAAAGAAATGCTATTTTTTTTAAATTTTCCTATTTTATCTATATATTCTTCCTCATCATTACACGCAATAATTACATATGCTCCGACGTCAGCCAAACTCAATGACATAATATGTCCTAAATGGCCCGCTCCTCCAGTCACAATAATTACTTTATTCTTAAGATCAAACTTAGAAGTTAAATTCATCAACATATCACCAATTAATAGGAATAATTATATTGTTATCATCTTCTTTAAAATATAAAAGATTATTCTCAATTTTTTTGATTTCATTTATTTGTTTTAAATTAAATAAATCTTGTTTAAAATGATCTAAATTATCAAAACCAATTACCACTTTGTCTATATAATCATTAAGAACGGCAAAATTAAGACATATCGAAGAAATAGACAGATTCAATTCCTCAGCTAATTTATTTAAAGCCTTCAGTTTACATTTAAATTTTGAAAATTTAGGTTCTAAATTTTCAAAAGATTTAAAAACAAGTCCCTGCAAAAAAACAGATCGCACAAAAATTTCTATGCCCTTAGACTTTAAAATACGAAAATACTTTGCAAATCGTTGATCAAAAATACTATATGGAACTTGAATTATATCAAATTCAATTCCCGAATCTAATAAATAATCTAACTCTTCTTCAAAATATAACGAAAAACCTATTTTTGATACCAATAAATCATTTTTTATTTTTAAAAACTTTGTCCATAACAATGGATTCTTTATAAAGAATTTAAAATCATGTACAAGATAACCATAAAGTTGCTTTGAATTTAATCTATGTAAAGATTCAATAAATGATTTTTCAAAATTATCTATTGAACAACAAGAAAACTTAGAAATAATTTTAAAATTTATTTTATTTTTTTTTATAAAGCTACCAAGCACTTGCTCACTATCTCCGTATACATAAGCAGTATCTATATAATCAATTTTACGATCATATGCATATCTTAAAATTTGATGTGAAATATTTTCTGCAATCTTACCACTTAAATTATTAATGCCATAATCTAATCCAAATTGAGCTGTTCCTAATGCAATTTTATTCATAATATTTCAAATTTCATTTATTAATGCCTTCATCTGCTCAATTGTTAACCACTCATTGTTATTCCCACTATGATATTCGAAACTATCATCAACTATTCGTCCATTTTTATAAAACTTATCCAAATAATCTAAATCAAAAGAAGGTTTGACAACATAATATTTGTCAAATTCCAATGTATTTCTAGCATCTTCCTGTGTGATCATAACCTCATGAATTTTTTCACCAGGACGAACACCAACCGAATTAAGTTTGATATCTGGGGCAACAGCTTGAGCTAAATCAATAATTTTCATAGATGGAATTTTTTTCACAAATAATTCTCCACCTTGCATAATTTCAAGAGCCATTAAAACCATATCGACTGCGTCTTCAAGTTTGAGCCAAAATCTCGTCATCCTCAAATCTGTAATAGGCAATTCACTAATACCAGAATTAATTAGATTTTTAAAATATGGAATAACAGAACCCCGACTTCCAGCAACATTTCCATATCTAACAACTGAAAAACGAGTCTTTCCAGAACCTGCATAAACATTACCAGCAACAAATAATTTATCTGAACATAATTTTGTCGCACCATAAAGATTAACCGGTGCACATGCCTTATCGGTACTTAAAGCAATAACTTTTTCTACTCTTCTATCAATTGCAGCATCAATTATGTTTTGAGCACCCATGATATTAGTTTTGATTGCTTCAAACGGATTATATTCACATGAAGGAACCTGTTTGAGAGCCGCAGCATGAATAACAATATCAATATCTTCAAATGCCCTATATAATCTATCTTTATCTCTTACGTCACCAATGAAAAATCGCAATTTTTTTCTATCTTTAAATTGAGGTTTATTTGACATTTCAAATTGCTTAAACTCATCTCGTGAAAAAACAATAATTTTTTCTATATTTGGAAATTTATTTAATATAATTTCTATGAATTTATTACCAAAAGATCCGGTTCCTCCCGTAACCAATATAGACTTTCCATTCAACATATCTATTTATCCTTTACATTACCACTCTATCTGCAATCTGTTTTAGATTTAATGATTGAATCCTCAGGGTACTTAAGTACCATTCATATGTTTTTTTTATTCCTAATTCTAGATCAACTTTAAAACTCCAACCCAATTTTTTAGATTTTGAAATATCTAATAACTTTTTCAAAGTACCGTCAGGTGTTTTAAAATCAAATTTTATTTCACCCTTAAAGCCAACAATGTTTTTAATTAAAAAAGCTAAATCTTTTATTTGAATATCATAACCACAACCAATATTTATAATTTCACCAATTTCATTATAATTATGATTTTTCATGATATAAAAGGCAGCATTTGCTAAATCTTCCACATATAAAAATTCTCTATTAGGACTACCACTTCCCCATAACCTTACATAATCTGCAGTAATTCCAAGTCTTTGCAAAACTTTTTTAATTACTAATTCATTATTTAAATCTATATTTTGATCTAATTTATATCCTAAAAAATTTTTTTTTAGATCAATTCTTAACATCTCAATATTTTTTTCTTGTAACAATCTTGCCAAGTGAAACTTGCGTATTAAAGCAGCCAAAACATGCGATGTTTCTAAATTAAAATTATCTCCCGGTCCATACAAATTAGTCGGCATTAAAGATATAAAATTTGTACCATATTGTTCATTATAATATCTACAGAGTTTAACAGCGGAAATTTTTGCAATAGCATAAGGTTCATTAGTCTCTTCTAAATAATCAGAAAGCAAATATTCTTCTTTTATGGGTTGTTTAGAATTTTTGGGATAAATACAAGATGAACCTAAATTTAAAAGTTTTTTTACTTTATATTTATATGAAGCATGAATTACATTTGCTGCGATCATTAAATTATCATAAATAAATTCAGCCTTATATGTATTGTTAGCCAAAATCCCACCAACTTTGGCAGCTGCTAAAAAAACATATTCCGGACATTCTTTTTCGAAAAAACTCTCAACTTGACTTTGTCTGCGTAAATCAAGTTCTCGAAAATCTTTTGTTATTATATTCTTATAACCATAATCATATAATTTTTTTAATATATTTGAACCAACCAAACCGGTATGACCAGCAACATAAATCCTAGATTTTTTATTCATCTTTTTTCTTTAAATAAAAGACCCAACTTTTTGGTATTATATAATTACCTAATCTATCTATAAACTTAAAATAACAAATTCCATTTGATATAAAATTTGCAAAATCAGTTAATTTTTTATGACTTAAAACTCTACCCATATCATGATTTATTCGAAAGGGAGTAACTAACGACCAAAAGATTGTTCTTCTAAAACTATGACTACCTTTCTTAAAAATCTTAAAATTATTTTTATCAAAAAAATCAATTAACTCTTTGCGAGTAAAAATATTTACATGTTTACATTTTTCAACCCAATCTGGATCCCAAAAAGAAAAATATTTCTCTGTAATAGAATTAGGTACAGATACAATTAAAACTCCATCTGTATTTAATTTTTTGTAAAAATTATCTATCAAATTTTTATAATTTTTTATGTGTTCTAAAACTTCTCTACATAAAATATAATCCAATTGCGGCAATTCTTTTGGCAATTCTTCTTTTTCAGCATTTAAACAAAAAAACTTAAATCTATATTTTTGGTCTTTAGTTAATTTTTTCAAAATCGTTTCTTCAGAATCAGGTTTTATATCAACTGCAACAACATTAAATCCTTTTTTTAGAAAAAAAACAGAATAATTTCCATTACCACATCCAAAGTCCAACACAGTTTTTTTAGAATATTCACCTTTTATAAATGAAAAATTTATTCCGCCAACATTTTCCATATATTTCCATTCAAACTATAACCCTATCTCTTTTTTTATCTTGCTGAATGTAAACATTATCAACAATTTTTATATCTCCACTTTCAATTTTATAAATTGCTTCACATCTTTGAATAGTTGTTAATCTATGTGCAACAATAATTAAAGTTTTATCTCTATTCAAATTATATATTTCATCCATAATTTTCGATTCAGTTTCATGATCAAGAGCCGATGTTGCCTCATCTAAAATTAAAATTTCAGGATCTGAATATAAAGCCCTTGCTATTGCAATACGTTGTCTTTGTCCACCGCTAAATTTTACACCACCCTCACCCACTTTAGAATGTATACCATCTTGAGTTTGTAAAAAATTATAAATGTTCGCTTGTTTTAAAACTTCAATAATTTTTTCTTCATCATATTTTCTTCCAAATACCACATTTTCTGCTACGGTTCCATCAAAAAGATAAATCTGTTGAGGAATATAGCCAATTTTACTTCTCCAAGACTTTAAATTCTTCTCTGTTAATTCAGTTTTATCTATAAAAATAGATCCCGAAATAGGTTGATAAAAACCCATTATAATATCAACTATTGTACTTTTTCCTGCACCGCTTTCACCAACAAATGCTGTTCTTTCTCCTTTTCTTATCTTCAAATTAATATTTCTCAAAATATTATTTTTTTCATCATAATTAAAAGATAGATTTTGAAATTTGATAACCTTTTGAAAGTTTATATTTTCGTTACCCTGATTTTCCAATTCAAATGTTAAATACTCTTGTATATGATTTAAAGCATGTTTAACAAACACAATCTTATTATACTCAGATAAAATTTTATTTATCGATGGTAAAAAACGATAAAAAGCAAACGCATACATAGAAATTATTGGTATAATATTTTGAATATTGTTTTGCCAATAAAGCACATAAATAATTACAGCGATCAAAAGAGAAAACCCCATTGTCTCAAGAATAATTCGTGGAGAATTTTGCAACATAACATTTAATGTATTGGCTTTCATTAATTTAGAAGTAACATTATCAAATCGATTTAAAATCAATTTTTCATTAGACAATATTTTAATTAATTTAAAATTCCAAAACGATTCTGAAAAAACCCGAGCCATTTTTATGTTCAATTCATGACTCTTTTTTCCTGCAATAGATAATCTTCCTGAAAAAGTTTTCACTATAAATAAAACTTTTATAGACAAAAGAAAAGTTAAAACACAAGTCATTTTCCAATTAACCCATAAAAGAGTTAAATAAATAAATCCGACAGTAAGACTTTCAGCGCTTATTGTTAATAAAGCTAAAACAATCTGCGATACTTGTCCAGATGATCCAAAAATAACTGTACTAATTTTAGATGAATTATTAGATGTAAGATTTTTATATTTAAAATTTAAACAATATTCTAAAAACTTATAGGATAATCGTTTAAACCGACCTTGAGAAAATCGACTCATCGAATAATTAAAAAGAGATATAATAAAACCACGAAAAAAATAAAATAATATTAATGAAAAGCCAAAATAAATAACAAATTGACTTGTAGAACTAAAATTAAAAAAATTATAAACATAACTTGCATATTTGTTTTTAAATATACTATCTAAATTAGTCGCAACAGCAGCAAAAAGCATTATTAATGAAATGCTAAATGTTTCTAAAAAAGAAACAAAAATTGATGCTAACAACAATAATAAAATAATTTTTTTTTCTCGTTTTGTAAGCAATAAATTTAGTCTTCCAATCAAAGTCATAAAATTAATTCTCGTTTTTTATAAATATTTTGAATCTTTTTTATTTGATCTTTTATATCAAAGTTTTTAATACAATATTGATAACCATTTTCACCAATTTTTTTATTTAAACCTTCATTTATCAATAACATATTCAATTTTTCAACCCACATTTTATAATTTTGCGGTTCAATTAAAAAACCAGTTTTACCATCAATTATTAATTCATTTAATGGTGCCAATTTTGATGCAACAACAGGTTTAGCCATAAATCCTGCCTCTATAATAGGTCTTGCAAAATGTCCGACTGTTGCAGGAAAAACTATAACATCACAAGCAGCCATCACTTCCTCAATATTATTTATAGCTCCCAAAAATAAGACATTTTTTTTTATCGACTGCAAAATTTTATTAACTCTTTTTTTATATACTTGTGAGGGAAAATGATTTTTTAAATTAAATTTGCTACAAATCTGTAAATTAAAATCTCCTGCAACTAAAAGCTGAACATCTGATCTTAATTTTAATAATCTTTTAAATATTTCAAAAATTATCAATGTTCCTTTTTCTTTAGATAATCCTCCCAAAAATAAAATTTTAGGTGTTTGAGTAGATAAATTGTATTTTAATAAAAAATTATTCATCAAAATATTTCTATTAAATTTTTTAGAATCAACGGCATTATAAATAATATTAACTTTAGAATTTGTCTTCCAAGGTAAAGAATCATTTTTACAAATTGGAACAATTGCACTCGAATATTTATCAACATATTTTTTAATAATTTTTTTTCTAAATCCCAAATAACCCTTAGCTAAAGGCTCACGAACATGAAAAATAACAGGTATATTTTTTTTATATGCAACCTTTGCCCATGCAATCAATGAACTTGTATTTAAATGAACTAAATCAGGCTGAATTTTTTCAAACCAATAATTCGCCACATAATAAATTGTTTTAAATGTATCTTTTAAAACTTTAAAAAATAAATGTGGATGATACCATTTATACCAACAAATTTTAGTATGAGAAAAATCATACAAATTCAAAGGCCCATAAACTTCAATCCCTTTAGATTTATATAAATCAACAACTTGAGAACCTTGCAAAAACAAAACAATAGGATGATATTTTTCTTTATCCAAATTTTCGATCAAATATAATAAACTTAAAGGAGCTCCTCCAAGGCCTTTACCATGATGAATATATAAGATTTTTTTCTTTCTATACATTGAGGCGCTCCTAAAAAAATATCTTTTTTTTAAATACAAGAGCCAGGCTGTTTTTCTTTTGTCGTCTTTAAAAAATCTAAATCTTTTTTAATATTATTAATATTATTTCTGCCAATACTAAAATACTTAATATTATTATTTTTCATAATGAATGGATCAAAAATATTCCTTGCATCAAAAACCGTTTTATCTTTTAATAAGCAAAAATTTTGAATTTTTGAATTCAAAAATTCACGCCATTCTGTTAAAACAATCAAACAATCAGATTTTTCTAAAACCTCTTTTGCTGTATTTTTAAAAATTATTTTATCCCCAAAAATTGATTTCATGTTTTTCCATGCAACAGGATCATAAGCAATAATTTTTGCTTTTTGCTCTAATAATTTTTCAATCACATCAATTGATGGAGCACAGCGGATATCATCCGTTTCTGGCTTAAATGCTAAACCCCAAATACCAATAACTTTTTTAGATATTTCTTTTCCATAAAAATTCAATATATGCTCAATAAACCATTTTTTTTGATCTTCGTTAATTTTATCAACTTGAGACACTAAACTCATCTCACAATCATTTTCCTCGCCCGTATTAATTAATGCTTTAACATCCTTGGGAAAACAACTACCTCCATATCCAATTCCCGCATTTAAAAAACAAGGCCCTATCCTTTTATCTAACGCCATACCTAACTTAATTTGAGATATATCAGCACCAACCTTATCTGCCAATAATGATAACTGGTTCATAAAACTTATTCGTGTAGCAAGCATTGCATTACTTGCATATTTTGTCAGTTCAGATGACTCCCGATTCATAACTATAAATTGTTCATCTTGCTTAATAAAAGGACGATATAAAGAATATAAAATTTGTTTTGCTTTTTCAGAGTTAATTCCTACAACAACACGATCTGGTATTAAAAAATCATGTAAAGCATCACCCTCTTTTAAAAATTCAGGATTTGAAGCAACATCAAATTCAAAATCAAGTTCTCTTTTTTTTAATTCTTTTGAAATTATAGTCTCAACTTTTATAGCAGTACCAACAGGCACAGTAGACTTATTAACAAACAAACAATAACGATCTAAAGATTGACCAACCTCTTTTGCAACTCCCCAAACAGCAGATAAATCAGCTTTACCATCTTGCATTGACGGAGTACCGACACAAGAAAAAATAATTTCAGGATGATGTTTCAAGACATCTGCAATATTTTGTACAAACACAATTCGATTATTTATAATTGCATCTGTTACTAGTTGATCCAGCCCTGGTTCATAAAAAGGAACATTGCCCTTTTGTAATTTTTCAATCTTAGAAATATCCCGTTCTACAATGATTACAAAATTATCCTTCTGTGCAAAACAAGCACCTGTAACTAACCCTACATAACCCGCACCAACTACCGCGACCTTTCTCATATCATTCCTTTACCTTTTATAAACAACTATTCCAAAAATCATATGTCCCTTTTGCTATTATTTCGTAGGAATACTTTTCTAAAAATCTCTCATGCCCCATTTTTCCCATTTTTTCCCGAAGATGCGCTGAAGAAAAAAAGCAATCTAATTTCTCAGATAAATCATCGCAATTATTTTGTTCAAAAATTAGCCCTGAATCTCCTATAACATTAGGTATATCTCCCGCAGAACTACCAATTACTGGAACTTTACATGCCATTGCCTCAATTAATATATGCCCAAATTGTTCTTTCCAACTTTCAGTATCATAAGAAGGTAAAATTAAACCATCAATTTGTTGCAAAATAGAAGCTACTTTTTTGTGTTGCACAGAGTTTTTAAATTCAATACGTTTTTTCAAATTTTTTTTAAATGCATAATCAACTAACTCTTTTTTATCTTTTCCTTCACCAATAAAAATTAAATTCCAATTTTCATATTTATCGGCCAATTTTGAAAATGCATCAACCAATAAAAATATTCCCTTTTCTCTTACTATTCTTCCAATGAATCCAATATATTTTTTATCAAAATTTTTATTAGTTTTGTATGCAGGAAAAAAATAATTTTGATTTACACCAAGTTGCAACAAAACCTTTATTGGTCTTTTAAATTTTTTCTCTTTTAAAATATTACCTGCCTCTAAATTACCAACAATAGCAGCATTTGAATTTTTCAAATTAAATTTTTCTATGAATTTCCAAATAAGTTTATATTTTAAAGAATGTTTTTGTTTCCAATTAACCCATGTAAAAAATATAAATTTTGCTCTTCTGCAAAAAATTTTTGAAAATAGAATTGTTTGAAAATAAGAAAAAGCATTATCACCCTGTTCAACATGAATTAAATCCGGCTTAAAATTTTTTAATAATTGCGCCAAACAAAAAAAGTTGTATCCATATAAAACTTCATTCCCACAGTTAAAAGTTTTACAAGATACAAATTCACAGTTATCAAGATTATCTTTATATAAATCACCAGCATTAAGATTAAAAAGTGTGGCAGGCCAAAAACTTGGAATCAAAACTTTAAGAAAAACATCAGGATATTTATATGCAAATCTTTTCCACTTTTCACGATTTATAGGGGCAATATATGTATGGCCTATTACAAGAACTTTCATAACTATTCAACAGTTAAATCAATGTCTCTTGTTCTACAAACTTTTTGTTATTTAAATTATCACTATTATCATTTCTTTCAAACATTTTTTTCAGTTCAGGGTAAACATGACAAAGACCAACTTTAAAAATTGAATAAATTTTATCCTGAGAAAAATTTTGTTCAATCAAACGCATTGCATTATTACTCATTTTTAAATATAAATCAGGTGATGATAAAATTTTAATAGATTTTTTTATCATTTCCTTATCATCATTAATTTTCACCAAATATCCATTTTGTCCATCAATCACATAATCTCGAGTACCGCCACAATCGGTTGCAACTATTGGAATACCGTAAGACAAAGCCTCCAATCCAACAATCCCTAAACCTTCTTGATATGAAGTAATCAACATTAATGAAGATTTTTTATAATATTTTTCAATATCTTGAAAATCTAATAAACCTGTAAAAATAATATTTTTAAATGATTCAAAACCTTCAAACTTTCCTAACACCTTACTAGATGGTTTCATTCCAACCACATACAATTTCAATTCGGAATCCTTTTCATACAAACTATCGAAAACACGTAATAACATTTGTATATTTTTCCTTGGATCTGAAAATCTACCAACAGCAATTATATTTTTATTTAATTTGTTAGAACTTTTGATTTTAATTGGAAAATTACAAATCATTAAATTGTCTCTTTGATATCCTAAGACTTGATCTACTCTCTTTTTTGTATTTTTACTTATAGTCCAAATAAAATCAGCTTTGCTTAAAATTTCTTTTTCAATTTTCTTCATCTTAATTAAAGCCAATTTATCAATCAAATACCTAAACCAATTCAATTCTTTTACTCTGTCTAACTTGTCATCTTGATATGCTGTTCCAATCCACATAGCAAACTTTTTATTTAATTGAACTAAAGGGTATGCCGCAATACAAGACCCGCTTTTCATAAAAAAATAATCATAATCACGCAAAACTTTTTTCCAATCATTAATCGAAAATTTATAATGCCCAGGTTCCCAAAATGACCATCTTGCACCAATTTCTACACATTTCATTCCAAAATATGATTCATGCTTAATACTTGAACTAAATTTTATCGGTCTTAGGTGTGCAGAAAGATCTTCATCAAAACTAAGAACAAAAATAGTTGGGTCGAAATATTTTTCACAAAATTTATAAACCTCTTTTACACATGTTAATACACCACCATATCCATAAGAATTTTTTATTGTTAAAATTGCAATTTTAGGTTTACAAAAATTTGAACTCATTCTTTCTACCCTTTTTTACATTTAATTCAAAAAAAATCTGAATCCAATTTTCTAAAATGTTTTGTAATGTAAATTGTTTCACAGATTTATAAGATTTTGCAGTTATCTGATTTCTTAAAAAATCATTTTTCAAATAAAATTCTATTTTATTAACTAACTCATTTACATCTGCAAAACATTCAATATTTTCTCCTTCTTCAAACAAAAAATTAGCCTGCTCTACTGTTCTTTGTGTCAATAAAAAAGCGCCAGAGGCGGGCACTTCAAGTGTCCTCATATTATGAGAAGTCATATTTTGCTGACGAATAAAATTTAAAACAATTTTACTTTTTTTAAATATTTCCACTACTTTAGGAGGATAAATCGCCTCTCCTTTTAATTTATTAATCAAAATTGAATCTGATGATAACTTTTTATGCCACATATTCCCAAAAATACCAAGATTTAAATTGGGTAATTTTTCACAAAGCATTTTTAACCAAATCTCTCTGTCTTTACTCCATGTTCCAATAAAACAAACATCATATAAATAATTATCCAAACCATTTTTTTGTGAATTATTATACAAATCTTGATCATATGCAAAAGGAAAATAATAAACTTTTTTACAACCAGCAGATTCCAAAACAGGAATTAACATTTTTGACCAAGTCAAAAAACAATCATAAATCGGCAATGATAACAAAATATTAGAAGTTGAATTCCCATTCCATAAAATAAATGGATTATCTGGATAAAAATTAACTAAAACCGCATTAAAATTATTCTTAATTCTTCTTATAGTTGAAGCAAAAATATTTTCGGACTTTATAAAAAAAATTAGATCCGGATAAAATTGAGCAACTTTTCTTTCCAAAAAAGTATTACATACAAAATCGTTTAATTTTTTAATCGAAACAAATTTTTTACGATAGTTAAATCTTTCAACTTCATATCCAAGTTTTTTAAAGCTTTTATAAAATGAAATTGCATATGTATAAATTTCTGGATTTGAATTAAACGATCCAACTACTAAAACTTTTTTAATTTGCTTCACAAAATACTTTGATATGTTTTAATGATTTTTTTTCCATAATGATCCCAAGTAAAATTTTTAATTTTACTTTGACCCTTTAATCCCATTTTTTTAGCATCAGTTTTATTATTAAAACACCATAAAATTTTTTCTATTAAAGCATCTATATCTCTTATACCAACTATAAAACCATGTTTATTATCATCAATTAATTCTTCCCCACCCGTATTATTTGTACAAATAACAGGTAAAGCACATGACATTGCCTCTGCAATCGTCATAGAAAGACCTTCTTCAATTGAAGGCAAAACAAATACTGATGATTGATTGTAAAGTTTTGCCAATTTTTCACGACCTACAGATCCAAAAAAAATAACATTTTTAGGCAATTGTATTTTCTTTAAAACATGTTTCAAATCATTTTGTAAATTACCAACTAACAATAATTCACTTTCTTTTTCAGGCAAATTTAATTTTTCCCAAGCTTCAATCAAATAAGGAATACCTTTCCGTAAACACATAAGTCCTACACAAATAACTCTGAATTTTCCATCATTTTTCTTGAAATTTTGAAATCGATCCGTAAAAAAATCTAAATTTACACCATATGGAACTTTTAAAATTTTACCTGATCTAATTCCGTGCTTTATAAAAGATCGATACGTAAAATTTGAACATGTCATTATATAATCAGATTGTTTATATTCTTCCAAAACTTTATCAATATTCTGTTTTGGTAAAGCAACGCTTTTTAATCCAAATTTTTCATATTCTTCTAAAATTAATCTTTGTTGCTCAAGAATATGCGTTGAACCACACTCAACAATAATTTTTGCACCTGTTTTCCGAATTTCAGGAAGACTTTTTAAAAAATAATTTGCCCATCCAACAAAAATATCTATTTCTTTTATTGTTTTTAGATTCTTACTTAACCAAGAATCAAAAATATTATCTTTGATAACATTAAAATTAGATTTATTAAAAAATTTGTACAATTTTAATTTTAAAAAAAAAGAATCTAATAACTTACCTTGTTTATGCTCACAAACAAATTTAGCAGGCAAATATTCTTTATCTCTTGTGGTATATCCAAATGTAAATAACTTTTCTAAATAATTTTTTTTCTCAAGTTGATGAGCAAGATGCAAAGCATGAAACCTGCCCCCTGCAGCTATTACGACTTTCACAATTCAAAATACTTTCAAAATATTTTATAGTCTTAATCAAGCCATCATTTAAACAAACTTTTGGTTCCCAATTTAATTTTTCTTTTGCTAATTTTATATCAGGTTTTCGTCTAATCGGATCATCTTTTGGCAAATTCTTAAAAATAATCTTTGAATTACTGTTAGTTATTTTTAAAATTAAATCTGCTAATTCAAGCAAATTAAATTCTACAGGATTGCCCAAATTTACTGGGCCTGTAAAATCTAAATCTGAATCAATCATTTTCAAAAATCCGTCAATTAAATCATCAATATAACAAAAAGATCTCGTCTGACTTCCATTACCATAAACCGTTAATGACTCACCTTTTAATGCCTGAATAATAAAATTACTTACAACTCTACCATCTTTGGGATCCATAGACGGACCATAAGTATTAAAAATTCGAACAATTTTTATATTAACATTAAACATTCTTTTATAATCGAAAAATAAAGATTCCGCGCACCTTTTTCCTTCGTCATAACAAGAACGAATTCCCGTACAATTAACATTTCCTTTATAGCTTTCAATCTGAGGATGCATTAAAGGATCACCATAAACTTCGCTCGTTGATGCTTGAAAAATTTTTGCTTCATATTTTTTCGCTAATTCAAGCATATTCAAACTACCTAAAAAATTTGTTTTTATAGTGTGAATAGGATCTCTTTGATACCAAGGAGGTGAAGCCGGGCAGGCAAGATTAAAAATAATATCCACTTTTATATCTATAGGATTAATAACATCATGTTTTATAAATTGAAAATTTTTATTCTCGAAAAATTTTTCAATATTTCTTACATTTCCCGTCATTAAATTATCTAAAATGATAATACTATTACCTTGCTGCAATAAATTTTTAGCCAAATGACTACCTAAAAAACCAGCCCCCCCCGTTATTAAAATTTTTTTCTTCATGAACTCTCTTTTACCTCACAACATTAAAATTCGCATTTATAATTAATATAGCTATTTTTTTGTTAATTAAAACAAATAAACATAATTCTTCATTGTTATAAGTATGATAAATTTAATTTTGTTCAAAAAGTAACTGTTTTTTTAATAATATTCTTTTCTATTTCAAATTAAACAGAACAATTCAAACGAAAATGTATAAATTTTAAAAAATAACTGATAAATTTTAGCTTTACATATCTAAAATAAAAAGCTACAAATCAATAAAAAACAATACTCAAAAAACATAACAATATTTATAAATAAAGGATATTGATATGAGTAATGAAGCAATTTCTATCATTAGTCCTCTTTTCAACGAAGAAGAAAATATAGAACAACATTATCATGAAATTTGTTCCGTCATAAAAAAATTAAAACATTTCAATTCCTATGAAATTATAATGGTTAATGATGGAAGTAGCGATAATTCATTAAATATTTTAAAAAATTTAGCAAAACAAGATCCAAATTTAAAAATTATATCTTTTACTAGAAATTTTGGACATGAAGCCGCATCAAGTGCTGGTTTAAAATATGCATCAGGCAAAGTAGCTGTGTTAATAGATGCTGATAGACAAGATCCACCAGAATTAATTTTAGAATTTGAAAAAGAATTTTTAAATGGCTATCACATAGTATATGGTCAACGTAAAAAAAGATTGAAAGAAACTTTTATAAAAAAAATAACTTCCAAAGCTTTTTATCCAATTTTTAAATGGATAACAAAAGTTGATATGCCAAAAGATACAGGTGATTTTTGTCTGTTAAGCCGTAAAGCGCTTGATGCTATTAATCAACTTCCAGAAAATAATCGTTTTGTTCGTGGCTTGATTTATTGGACAGGATTACCTAAAAAAGCAATTTTCTTTATTCGAAGAAGTCGTGGCGGAGGGAACACTAAATATAATTATTCAAAACTCACTATTTTTGCTTTAGAAAATATAATTTCTTTTTCAATTGTTCCAATTTACTTCATTATATTTTTCTCTTTATTCATAATCATGACATGTTCTATTGGAACAATCACGGCATTAATTCTAAAACTTTTAGGTTTTGTTGCCATAACTGGATGGACATCAATTATAATCAGTATGCTTTTCTTATTTTCATTTACATTTTTATTTTTAGGCATTCTAGGTTTATATATTGGAAAAATCTTTCAAGAAATAAAACAACGTCCATTATTTTTAATAAATGAAAAAATAAACTTTGAAGAAGAAATTATCAATTATTCTTATGCTTCAAATAACAAATTCCATATAAGGTCAAACCTATAGGAAAAGTATAATTTTTAGTTATAAAATAATTTTTTAAATTTAAAATACTACTAAAATTGAATTCAAACATTTAGGTAAATTTCTTGGAGCTTTTTTGACAAATTTCAATCATTTTGCCAATTTTATTTAAACCCATGCAAATGGAAAAATAAAAAACATCTAATAATTCAGTTTAAAATTAAAATCATTCAATAATTTTTTTAGGCTATCTTTATCATATCGTCGATAATGCTCCAAAAATTTATCATGATGACTATATAAAAAATTCAAAGCAGAAACTGTAAAAATAAAAATCACACCTTTTTTCAAAACTCTTGTTATTTCTTTAACAGCTAAATGATCATTTTTTATATGTTCTAAAACATCAAATGCCACAACCATATCTAAATTCTGATCGTTATATGTAATTTGACAAATATCACCAATTTTTTTTCTTCCACACTATATTTTGGAATTAAATTTAATGCATTGGAATCTATATCAACTACATAAACTTTGCCAAACTTTTTTAATATAAATAAACCTTCATCAATACCTCCCCCAATATTTAATATTTTTGCTTCTTCTCGTAACTGTATCCTACTAAATAAAATTTTAATCAATTTAAACTTTACTTTAAACCAAGAATTATCTGGTTTAATACCTAATTTGATAATCCTTATAATCCATTATAATTATCTTTTTTTACAAAATTACACAATTAAGTGAATAATCATCAATATCTTTACTATATCCCAACAACTTTGCAATATCTTTATATCCGCGCATCCAGGCATAATCTGCAGCATCTTGGTTACATAAATCAACTAGATCTTTATTCGCACCATTTATCACCAAAAATTGAACCATCTCATAATGACCATTTTGTGCAGCATAATGCAAAGGTGTACAGCTAAAATTATCAAGACTATTAATATCTATCGCCAAATATAAAAATAAAACAGCTAAATCAATGCGATTATATTTTGCAACATAATGCAAATAATTCATTCCACCATCGTCATCCTTAAAATTTAAGAATGCACCATTCATTAAAATCAACTGAACAACAATAGCAGATAAACTTTCATCATTTGATTTCAATTTTATAAGAATAAATTTATTTAATGAAAACTTATCTTGTATATCTTGAATTACTCTATCCAATATTCCATGTAAATATTCTATCCCCAATTTATAAAGTTCTTTATTATTCATCGTTTCAAAGCTGCAATGTAATAAACTTTTATTTTCTTGTTTTAATAAAATACTTTTAAGCTCATTTAAAAAATAATTAGGAAAAATTTTTTCAATCATTTGTTCATTCTGCATTGAATGCAATGTATTGAAAAATAAAAATAATATTAAACAAATAAATTTCATAAACACCATTCCAAAATCTTATATTTACCTTGAAAAGTATCCCATGTAACAAAAATCGTATTTTCATCAATCCATTCATTATCAAAAAGAAATATAACATCAGTTATATATTTATCTTGTAATCTTTTATTTATCATGTATTTACCCATAGAAAAATCGTACCATTTACCAATTTTTGGAATATTATTAGCCCAAACGTATGCCCTATTTTTCTTGTTCCATCTTAAAGGGAAATGAGATAAATTCATCCACCAACAACAATGACTTTCATCTTCTGAAATCAACCTAAACCCTCTTTTATTATCAATGTTTACAGATTTGACTCTACTTTTAACTCCTTTTATTTTATAATCATTCACACATCCCATACATCCTTTTTCAGCAAGCGTAGATAATCGCACGCAAGCAACCTTTAAATCTAAATCTTGTAAAAACATTTGAAAAACATTCTTGATATCAGATACAAAAGGAGAGCCTAAAACAATAAAATTTGATTTTTTTGCAAAATTGTTTTCTGTAAAAAATTTAACAAATTTTTCTTGATAACCCTTAAAATTATTAATCAATGCAGGCACAGCCTTTATATTTTTATACATACCACCAAAAGTAGACACATAAGCAAATCCAACAATTAAAAATGAAAAAAATTGTTTTTTTACCAAACTAATATTTTCCTTTTTAAAAAAATCAATACCTAGCACAAAGGTAAATATTAAAATAGGATAAACTGCACTTATATATCTTGGATTTGGATAAGCAACAATACCTGGCCAAACAAATAAAATAATTCCAGAAAATAAGAAAAAAAAAATTTTTTTATGATTTCGATATGAATAAAAAATAAAAATTATTATAAAAAAAATTATCAACTTATTAAAAAAATCATCAAAACTAAGATTAAATAGAACCTCAAACCATGGTTTAATTTTATCCATTAAAAAATTTAATTTGTTTTTCAATCCTGCAAATAAATAATTTGTAATTATATTACTATTTACAGAAGAAGGATCGACTTTTGATAAAGCTGAAAATTTAACAGAATTTAAAACATTACTATTATTAGTAATATTAGTAAGATTGCCATTGACAATAACCGGATTAATTTTTTTAAAAAATATACTTTTCAAAAAAGGAACTTTCAATAAAAAATTATTAAAAGTTCTATTTAAACTTTGATATCCAAAAGAGTAAAATCTAATAAAAAAATAAAAAATATATGTTACAAAAAAAGCCCATCCATTTAAAAAAACAGATTTAAATTTCTGTAAAAATGAGCACCTATAACAAAATAAAAATATTCCCCAGAAAATCCAAATACCCAATACAATAGTATTTTCCCTAGAAACAATCGATAGAAAAAACATAAAGGCGGATAAAATTTGCCATCCCATTTTTCTGCTAAACCAAAACTGTCTATAAAAAATTAATGATAAAATTAAAAAAAAAATTGCTAAAAAATTATGTAAGCATGACAACCACGCAATCCAATCATAAAATGGATAAAATGCTAATAGTAACGATCCCACAATAGCCAAATTAAATTGTATGAATAATAAACAAAAATAAAAAAATAAAACAACATTTAAAGAATGGAAAAAAACATTTGTTAAATAATATGCATATGGATTAAACCCAAAAAAATTATAAATAATTGTAAAAGGAATATGTTGTAATGGTCTGTAAAATCCAGAAATAAAATTTGGTTTAGGAATCGTAAAATTAATAGGATATATATAAGTTCTTTCATCTTCTGTGAAAAGCTTAAATAAATCATTCAAACTTCTTACAATACGCCCAGCAATATTTCCAACATCATCTACTTGAAACCAAACATCTCTACCTAAAAAAGCAAATATTATAAAAACCATCAAAAATAAAAAAATTGCACAATAATTTTTTTTAGCATAACTGCTCAACTTATATCCCTTTAAAATTTGGTTAAATTTTTTACTTTTTTGTTTGGAAAAATAAATTTGTTATTTAACTTTTTTGCAACCAACTTTAAATCTTCTCCAACCATAAGTTGTACCAATTCTTGAAAACTCATTTTAGTCATCCAACCCAATTCCTTTTTTGCCTTACTTGGATCTCCAATTAAAAGGTCAACTTCTGTTGGTCTAAAATATTTCGGATCCACTTCAACCAAAACTTTTCCACTTTTTGAATCTATTCCTTTTTCTTTAATTCCAGAACCGGCCCAATTGATAGAAAGTCCTATCTGTCTAAAAGCTTCTTGCACAAAATCTCTTACTGAATAAGCCACACCAGTTGATATAACAAAATCTTTTGGTTTATCTTGTTGTAACATCAACCACATAGCCTCAACATATTCTTTTGCATATCCCCAATCTCGTTTTGCATCTAAATTGCCTAAAAAAATTTTGTCCTGTAAACCATATTTTATATTTGCTACTGCCATTGTTATTTTTCGAGTAACAAAAGTTTCACCTCGACGTGGTGATTCATGATTAAATAAAATTCCATTACATGCAAACATGTCATATGCTTCACGATAATTTACCGTAACCCAATATCCATAAATTTTTGCAGCCGCATAGGGTGAACGAGGATAAAATGGTGTTTTTTCTGTTTGAGGAATTTCTTGAACTTTTCCGTAAAGTTCACTTGTTGAAGCTTGATAAAATTTTGTTTTTTTATTTAATCCTAAAATTCTAACTGCTTCCAATATTCGCAATGTCCCTAATGCATCAGAATTAGCTGTATATTCAGGTGTTTCAAAAGAAACATGAACATGGCTTTGAGCCGCTAAATTATAAATCTCATCCGGTTGTATTTGTTGAATAATTCTTATTAAATTAGTTGAATCAGTAAGATCTCCGTAATGTAAAACAAAATTACGTGAATCATAACGATGTCGATCTTGATAAATATGATCAATTCTAGAAGTATTAAAACTAGAAGATCGTCTTTTCAAACCATGTACCTGATAACCTTTTTCCAATAATAACTCAGCTAAATAAGATCCATCCTGACCAGTAATACCTGTTATCAATGCTTTTTTCATTACTCTCTCCAGTCTCTATAAAAAGTTTTCCAAGCAATTCTGTTTAAGTTTATTTAAAACTTTTTTAACATTGTCTACTTGATCTCTTTTGGCAACAAGTACAACATCTTCGTTTTCTATAAAACAAATATCTTTAATTCCAACAAAAACAATCAACTTTTTTTTTGTTTTATCAATTTCAACTAAATTATTTTCACTATCTACTTGTATAACATCTAATGATTTATCTTTTGATAATTGATGTTTAAATGACAAAAAAACATCTAAATTTCCAATGTCACTCCATTGTAAAACACACGGTAAAATAGAAATATTTTCACTTTTTTCCATTACTGCATAATCAATTGAAATACTAGGAATATCTTTATACTCAATTTTATTATTTATATAATCTTGCATAGCATTAAAAATATCTGGTGATTGTTTTTCAAATTCCTTAATAAGAACAGAAACCTTTGCCACAAAAACACCTATATTCCAAAACATGTCATCTTGAATAAAATATTGTTGAGCTAAATTAATATTAGGTTTTTCACAAAATTGCAAAACATCGTATACTTTACCACTTTCAACTACATTATCTTTACCTTTTAAAGCTTGAATGTATCCATAACAAGTTAATGGTTTTGTTGGCATAACCCCTAAAGTTACAATTCGATTATTTACTGAAGCATACTCTATAGCAATTTTTAGATACTCTCTATAAGCCTCACCTTGTAAAACAAAAGAATCTGCAGGTAAAAAGGTTACTATTGCATCCGGATTTTTTTCACTAAGTTTTAAACAACTATAAAGTATTGCAGGTCCGGTATTTCTTGCATCTGATTCACTTAAAATATAACCCACCTTTCTTTTTACTAAAGGATGAATTAAATCTACATGATTTTGATTGGTTATTATATAAATGTTTTTTTTTCCATAAGCCAAAGTATAAATTCTATCAATTGTATGTTCAAGCAAAGTTCTACTATCCAAAAACTTTAAAAATTGTTTTGGTCTACTTCTCCTACTCAATGGCCAAAGCCTTTCTCCTCCTCCGCCACTTAGGATTACAAAATAAGCATTCTTCATCTAACTTCCTTTGCTTATTTTCCAGGAAATTATTATTCCTCTTGCTGCAAGAATTATTAAAATAAATTCAAACATCATTCGAAAACGTGCACATCCATCATGTCCTGTTATAAACGCAAAATAAAAAATAAAAAACGATAAAAGAAAAAAAACTTCCCATCGTTTATTTAAAATTAAACTGCCAAAAGCTATCAAACAAAATAAATATCGTAACACATTCCAAACCAGTTCAAAAAATCCAACAACTCTTACAATACACGAACATGTACCTGCAGAGATATAGGTCATTATCCTACATAAAAAATCTCCTTTAGTTTTAAAAAATGAAACATCGCCACCTTTAGTTGTTGGTTCAACAAGAACCTTTAAATTTGTAGTAAATAATCCTAAAAAAGTTTTTAAAACATTAAGCAACCAAATTTTGAAACATAAAAATGGATTTTGTTTTAAAGTCTGCATCCAAAGTTGATTAATTTTTTTCCAACTTTTACTTTCAAGTTTGTTTCCATTCAAAAGCGATTGTATATGCAGCAATTCTTTTTTTATTGAGCTATTATTTTTACAAGCCAAAACTTTAGGTAAAAAATAAAAATAAAGATTTTCATTCCCCAAAGCTCCAACAACAAATTGATTATAAGTAATCTTATTAAAAGACATGTACCCTAAAATCGGCAAATAAAAAAAAAGAGAAAAAATAATTACAGATTTTATTCTATTTTTTGCAAAAACAAGCAAAAATAAAATTATAAAAAAGATAAAATAAAGAGCAGCTGGTTTTATTGCAATAGACAAACCTAAACAAAAAGCTGATTCAATTAAATACAAAATTAAATTTGTTCTTAAAAACAAAACAAACCGTTCTAAAAATAAAACCAAAAAAAATGACAATAAAATCTCGGTCAAAATAAATTGAGAAAATACTAAAAATCCTAAATTTATAGAAAAAAGAATAAATGAAATTATGGCTGTATTTTTATCAAATAAATAATTTGCTATCCTAAAAATTAAAAATCCAGTCAAAAGAGCAAGTAAAATTTGAACAAAAATCAATACCCAATTATTAATACCAAAAATCTTATAAAGAATACCTATAAAAAATGCATATCCCATTGAATAATAAGGAATATCCAAAGCCTGACCAGATTGTACAAAGTTATTATATTTATGAAAGGTTATCGCATTATTTAAATAAGCTTTTGAATCTATATCTTGATGTGAATTAATAAAAGAAACATTTTTATATAATAAAAAAGAAAAAAATATAAAAGTAAATGAAAAAATAACTAAAATTTGTTTATGATCCAATAAAAACTCTCCCAAATTTTTATTTTAATGCAAAAAAATTTTGGAGTGTCCATTTTTGAACTGCAAAACTAAACTTAGACACATTGTAAACATTTTCTAAATTATTAATAGTGGGAGAAAAGAATTTTTTTTGCTTTTTTGAATTATTTAACAAATTTTTATAATACAATGGAAAATATTTTCCGTGTTCAAACCAGTGATATGTTGGAGCTGCAAATCCTATTTTTTTTCGATATATAATTTCATGTGGTAAAAATTTTTCTGCAACTTTTTTCAATAAATATTTATTAACTCCATTTTTAAATTTTAACTTAGATGGAACTTTTAACATAAATTCAACAATCTTATAATCCAAAAAAGGCACTCTAGATTCTATACTTGCAGCCATCGACATTTTATCTGCGCGCATCAAAAGTAATTCAGGCAAGCGTTGTTTTAATTCTAAATAAGTTAATTGATTTATAAAATCAGCATTTGACTTTACTTTCTTTAAATCATATAAATGCGAATTCAAAATATGAAAACTATCAAAATTTTTATTTTTAAAGATAATTTTCTTTTGATGTTCATTAAATGCTATTGCACCACCCCAAAATAAGAATCTATTATTCGACCAATTTCTTAGCATTTCTACATAATGAGTATTTTTCGAAAATATATTTTTATAAGTTTTATATAAAAACTTTTTAATAATATTGGGTATAATTCTTTGTGTAGGGCTCCAATATATATCATAAAAATTTTTATATTTTGCATATGTAGAATATCCAAAAAATAACTCATCTGCACCCTCTCCAACCTGAGTAACTGTAATCCCATTATCTTTAGCAAGTTTTGCAACATAATAAAAAGGAATACAAACACAATCAGCAAGTGGTTCATCTAATTGATAAACCATCGTATTATAAAAGTCGAAGGCTTCTTTTTCAGAAATAATAATTTCATGATGATCTGTATCAAAATTTTTTGATATTAATCTAGCCCATTTTAATTCATTAGATCGGATGTCATCATTAAATGCAACCGTAAAAGTTTTAATTTTTTTACTAAATTGAGACATTAAGGCAACATTTAAACTTGAATCAACTCCACCTGATAAAAAAGCACCTACAGCAACATCAGATATCATTCTTTTCTTTACAGCTTGTGTAATTAAGCCTTCAATTTTTTCTATGCAATAATTTTCATCATACAACTCATTTTGATTTTCATCTTTTTTTTGAAATATATTCAATGGGCAATACCATTGTTTTTTATGTACTATTCTGCTCGAATTAACTTTTAAATAATAACCAGCTGGTAATTTAAAAACTTTATCAAAAATAGTATTAGGAGCAGGTGCACACATAAAAGTCAAATAATGATATAAAGATTCATCATTTATCTTTTTTTTATTCCATGGTAACCGCCATAAAGCTTTTATTTCTGATGCAAAACTCAAAATATTTTCTTGTTCACTATAATATAAAGGTTTTACACCAATTCTATCTCGAATAAGATAGAGCTCATTTTTTTGTAAATCAAAAAGTGAAATTGCAAACATTCCATCTAAATGATCTAAAAAATCTATTCCCCAATGTTTGTATGCATAAATTAAACTTTCAGTATCTGAATTAGAAAAATATTTATATCCAAAAGAGTTTAATTGTTTTCTTAAATCAAGGTGATTATAAATTTCTCCGTTGAAACAAATTATCACAGTTTTTTGTTTATCACTCATTGGCTGACAAGCACAAGAAGATAAATCAATAATACTCAACCTACGATGAACTAATCCAATTTGATATTTATCTGATTTCCAAATTCCAAAATCATCGGGACCTCTATGATATAGTGATTGTTGCATCTTATTTAATAAATTCTGATCAATCTCAAAATTTGTTTTTGATAAATTCAAAAATCCTGCAATTCCACACACTTAAACCACCAAATCATGTTTTTCATTTTTTACAAATTGATTACTCAAAATCAATTCTTCATTTTTTATAATATCTTCAACAGATTGAATTGCAGAAATCATTGCAAGATCCATATTATTATACTGATGAAGACCATTGCGGCCCATCAATTTTAAATTTGAAAAATTATTCAAATAATCTAAAATAATTCTTAAATGATCTTGATAATTCGCGTCATAAACAGGATAAGCATACCCTTCTCTTAAAATCATTCCATCAATTATATCTTCACTTTTTACCAATCCCATTTTTTGTAATTCTGCTTTACCAATTTCTAAAATTTTATCATCGGACATTTTCCATAAAACGTCATGTTCGTATGTAAAATATTCAAGGCTTAATCCCGTATGATTGTCATCATCAACCATATACATTGAAAAATTATTCATATTTCCAATTCTGCCCATCATAACCTCCTTTTCATGAATATATAACCAATGATCTGGGCAAATATTTTTTTTATTTACAATCAAATTAACAGTTATCAATGCACGATAGCATAATTTTTTAGCAGCATTTACTATCATTTTTCCTGGCAAAGGATCCAATCTTAAAATTAAATCTTTTAAAGGCATCGAGGATAAAAAATAATCTCCAAAATGTTCTGTTAAATTTCTTTCATCATTTGCCTTATCTGATGAATTGTAAGTTAATAAAGATTTAATTTTAAAATTTTTATGTTTTATTCTAACAACATTTTGATTCAAAGCTATCTTGCCTCCATAATCTTGATAAATTTTTCTACACACTTTGTTCCATAAAGTTCCCGCACCAAAAGAGGGATAAAAAAATTTATCATTTAATGTTCTTGGAACATTTTTTTTAAACCAACGCCCAAAAAATGCATAAAATATGGCAGATGACAATGAAAACCTTTTAATTCTTTGTGCTGCCCAATCTGCAGAAATTTCTTTACAAGAAATCCCCCATACTTTTTCGGTATAGGTTTTGAAAAAAATAGAAAAAAGTCGATGTCCAAACCGGTTAGTTACCCAATCCTGAAAAGAACTAACATTTTTTATAGGAAACATTCTAATTTTTAAATAACTTAGAATACAACGAATACATTCAAAAATAGAAAGACCACGTAAAACATTTAATGGTTGCAATGGATAATGGAACAAATGGTTTTTATAATATATGCGAGTAAATCTACTCAACTGAATAAAATCATTGCCATAAATTCTCTCCTCTTCCATCACATCATGCCACCATTTATTTATTTTTTCAGATTCAGTAATGAAATGATGTGGACCTATATCAAACTTGCATTTTTTATACTCAAGAGTTTTCGAAAGTCCACCAACAACAGAATCTTTTTCCAAAATCTGAACATTAAAATTACTAGATTTTAATAATTCAAAAGCTGCTGTTAATCCAGCAGGTCCCGCACCAATTATTACAACATTTTTTTTTAACTTTTCATCCATAACACTCTCTTTTTCCTGAAAAAAAATTGCACCCAAAACTTAAATGACAATATTATCAAAAATGGTTCTATGGGCAACCTCAGACGAGCAAATCCACAAGCAATTGTTAAAAAAATCAATATTCCAGAAATAACAACAGTTTTAACTAATAAACATAATAATTCGAAATCAAAAAACGAATTTACAACAAAACCCAAAAAACCTATCCATAAAAAAACAAAAAATAAAATTTCCATGTAAATTAGAAAAATAAAAAATTTATTTGATGTATTTGGAATCAAGAATCTCAAAAAAATATTCTTCCAAGATCTATTCAAATCATATTTTGGTAAATTTTCTACAGAATCTATAAATAACAGCTCTGCACTGTATAAAGAAAAACATGTTTTAAAAATATTTATTAAAAAATGCTGTACTGTTAAAAATGGATAACTAAAAAAACAATTTAAAGATACTTCTTGCATTACATTGCAATATTCAATTGCATTTAATGAATTTATTTTTTTTTGTTCTTTTACAGCTTTAATATCATCACATTGCTTAGTTAAAAAATTTAACGATGTAACATAATCACATTGATTTGCCTTCATCAAAATTATAGCAGCCGAATGTTTTAAAAAATGAATTCCAGGTAAAGTATGAAAAAATATATAACCAGTTAAAAGCCAATTACGTAAAAGCCAACCAAAAACAATTAAAAACCAACCAGAAAATAAAAAAAGGCATAATTTTAATTTTTTCCTCCAATCGTTTTTCAATGTCAATAACAAAAATAATAAACCTATAATCAAATGATGTCCCACGGGACGAATTAATGATGCAATACCTAAAAAAATTCCAGCCAAAAACATTTTTTTTAATTTAATGTTTAAATTAAAATTTAAACAAAAAAATAAATGCAAATTTGGTAAAAATAAAATACAAAATAACAAAAAAAATATTGTAAAAAATGACTCTGTTAATGCTAAACCAGAAAATAAAATGTATCCCAAATGAAAAATGCTAAAAATAGAAACTAATTTTGCTAACAATAAATCTGTGGAAAACAAAATTAAAGAAAGAATAAAAAGTAAAACTGGAATAAATGACGCAAAAAAAACTTGAACCCATAAGAAATTTTTTATGTCAGTATCATTAAATAATTTATAAAAAAAAGATAAAAACAAAGAGTAACCAGGAACTCGATAAAAATGATTTGAGCCATCCATATTTTTAATTCCATGACCATTTGCAACCATTTTTGCAACATTGTGATAAACATAAGTATCGTAATTCCAATAATTTTCATTTTTACTTAAAAAAAATCCAAAAAACAAACCCCTGATAATAAATGAAACTACAAATAAACAAATTAAAAATTTTATATTATCTTTAAACAATTCGCTCAAACTTTAAACTCACCAAAAAATCTTTTAAATAAATTTGCCCAAAAACTGAATGAAAAAATTATTAAAAATGGTTCAATTGGTAATCGCATTCTGCTATATCCACCGGAAAGACCAATAAAAATAAAAAACCAAATAAATGGAATAACTTTTAAAAAGGAACATAAATAATATCTTTTAAAAATCGCTAAAATAATAAACCCAAAAAATCCAACCAAAATAAACATAAATAATAAAATCTCTACCCAAATAATTAATCTTAAAAAAACACTATCAACTTTAGGTAATAAATACCGTTCAAACAAAGACCAAAGATTTCTATTTTTATTAAAATAATCAAATTCTTTTCGATTATTATATAAGTAAACAATTTCGGCACTATATAAAGACAAACTAGTTCGTAAAATATCTGTTATCCAATTTTTGATTGCCAAAATTGGATAATTTTTAAAATATTTTATAGCTAAATCTTGACGAATATTACAAAGCTCAATTTCATTTAATTTTCTATTTAATTTTTGTTCTTGATTTTGAACAATTTGATCTAGCTGATTTTGTAAATATTTTTTTGAATCTTCATAAGATAAATTTTGTGTATGTGTTACAATTCTTGCCGCAGAAAAATATAAAAAATGACCACCAGGTAATGTATGAAAAAATATATATCCAGTTAGCATCCAATTTCTTAGCAACCACCAAAAAACAATAAATAACCATCCGCTAAAAAGGAAAACAATTTTTTTTATTTTTATTTTTAAAATATCTGATGAAAAAAACAAAAGTATGATAGGCAAAATAATCATATAATGACCAACCGGTCTTACTAATGATGTCATTCCCAAAAAAATACCCGCCAGAA
Source organism: Candidatus Babelota bacterium (assembly GCA_014730005.1). Taxonomy (GTDB): domain Bacteria; phylum Babelota; class Babeliae; order Babelales; family UASB340; genus WJIY01. Next base: position 98,326 of record WJIY01000017.1, read on the forward strand.
ATATTTTTTTACATTCATTATATTTAATTTTTTTTTCATATTTAACCTCTTGCTCTTTTTCTAAAGCAATAAATGAAGGTCCAGTACATATTTCTGAACTACAATATAAAAATGGATTCATTTTTTCTAAATCTTGGTAACTAAAATAATGACGTCTACAAAAAAACAAATGAAAACTTGAAAAATATAAAATTGAAAAAATTAAAAACAAAAAAATAAATAATGATTCTGTCATAAAAAAACCTGAATACAAAATCAAGCCTAAATGAAAAGCACTATAAATACTCGCGATTTTTGCAAGTAATAATAATTTGGGAAATAAAACAAGTGATAATAAAAAAATTAATATTGGAATCAAAGATGCTAAAATCAACTGAAACCATAAAGCTTTATTTATTGCCATATCAAAAATTTTATAAAATAATGACAAAAAAAGAGGATAACCTGGCACTCTATAAAAATTATATTGCCCGTTAGTTACATAACCTTTATTTTGCGCAATATTAATTGCAATTTTATGATAAGCATTAGAATCAACCTGCCAATAATTTTTATTTCTATTCAAATAAAAATTAAAAACTAAAGCTCGAATAATAAAAGAAACGATTAATAAAATAAATAAAAATTTCTTCTCTTTTTTTGCAATTTCTATAAACACTAGCTCTCCAAATTTTTTAATCAAAATTCTCCCATCCCCCACCCTGTCTTGCAAGTTTATCTGCTATTAAACTTATTTTTGTTGCCATAATAATCCTCGAAAAAGAAATTGGTTCTTTTTTATTTCTATTTTTAGCTGCCTGTATAAATTGAGTTAATAAATTTTCATGCCCTTTATCTGGTGTTTTAACTTTTTTATTAAAATATGTAGGTAATCCATAACCTTTTAAACAAATAAAATCATCCATTAATATTGTTTTACCATCAAAAAATATTTCCATTCGTTCTTTTCCAATTTCACTTTCACCAATTGATGTATAAGTTAAAGAACAACACGAACCATCCTTCATATTTAAATTAATAATTACATTATCATTACATAAAATATCATCATTTCTACAATTCAATGCCAAAACAGAAATATTTAACGGCTCAGAATCTATCAAAAAACAAAATAGATCAAAAATATGACACGCTTCCCCTATAATTCTTCCTCCATTTTGTTGATCCTGAATCCAATGTTCTTTGGGAATAAAGCCAACATTCATCCTATAATTAATAATTAAAGGATTAATCCTCTTACTTATTTCCTTTTTGATTTGCATACAAAAAGGGGAAAAAGAACGATTGAAATCAACACAATATAAAGAATTTGGATTTTTATCCAAAAATTCTTTCAATAATTTTAATTCATTAAAATTTACAGCTGCTGGTTTTTCAACAAATACCGCTTTACCGGATTTTAAACTTTCAATGCTTTGAATAAAATGAAATTTATGTGGAGTGGATATAACAACCATATTAATATCATTATCAATAATAGTATTACGAATATCATTTCCTATATGTTTTATTTCATAACGTTTGGCAATATTAACAAGATTAGTCAAATCAGTATCAATAACATAATCAATCTTAATTTTATTATTTTTAAACAAAAGAGGTAATAATTTAACTTTTGCAAACCCACCTACACCAACAAAACCAACATTGATTTTACCTTTTGGAACTGTATATTCTTTAACATCGATATCTTGTTTTTGTTTAAAATTATTCGAAATGTCTTGGGAACAATCATAATTTTGATAAGAAAATAAAGCACCCAAACTTTTTCCATCTCTTAAATAAGAATATGCTATTTCAATTTGATCCAATCCAAACTCTTGAGAAATTAAAGAATCAATGTCTATTTTTTGTTGTTCAATTAAATTAACAAATAATTCCATATTACGATTTTCTGTCCAACGAATATATGCATAAGGGTATTGCATACTTTTTTGTTCATATAAAGAATCATACCTTCCAGGTCCATAAGAACATGAAATTAAAAAATCAATCTCTTTAGAATAAAAATCTTCACGCTTAAAATCTAACTTTACATCTCCAACTAAAACAACTTTACCTTTTCTTCTGGTAATACTCATAGCATTATCAATAATAAAGCCTGAAGAAGAAGCTGCTGTAATAATTGTTGTATCAACACCATAATGAGAAGTTATAAAATCTATTTCTTTTCTTAAATTGACCATTGATGGATTTAAAACAAAATCAGTTCCAATTTTTTTTGCCTTTTCTAATCTATCTTGCTGTAAATCCACTCCAATAACCTGACATCCTGATAATTTTGCAAGCTGCACAGTAATTTGTCCTATCAACCCCAAACCCAACACACAAATTTTTTCCCCCAATCGCAATTCAGCTCTTCTTATACCCTGCATAGCAATTGCGCCAATTGTAGAAATACTAGCTTGTTTTAAAAACTTTTTATTTTTAACTTTAGTAACTAAATTTTGTGGAACACAAACAACTTGCGCATGATTAGCTAATCCAGATCCTGCACACGCAACATAATCCCCTATTCTTAGGTTTTGTACACTTTTACCAACAGCAATAATTTGACCAGAACATGAATATCCAATATTTATTAAATTATCTTTTTTGCTTTTTATAAGAGAAATAGTTCCGCTTATTCCGTTCTCTTTTATTGCACCCAAAACTTTTTGTGTATTTTCTTTTGAGTTCGCTAAAAATTTATTGATTAATGACTTTTTAGAAGTATTCAAAGTAGCAATTTCAGTTCCACTACTAATAAAAGAAAAAGCAACTTTCACCAAAACATCATTTTCACCAACAATAGGAGTTGGTACATCATGCAATAAAGCTTTTCCTTTTTGCAAAAAAACTTGCTTCATTTTCTACTTTCCTTTAGGTATTAAATTCAACTTTAGTATCCAAATATTCTTTAAAATTTAAATGCAAGTTACTTTTTGCTCTTAAATGGTTGTTTAATAATCCACATGTATCAATAACATTTTTTTTATTTAAATCTAACTTTTGCAATAAATAAAATTCTTTATGTTTTACAAGCACTAAAATTATATCGGCACTTTTGATACCATCAAGGATCTCTACAACTGGTTCAAAACCCAAGCTTTTAATTTTCTCAGTAGCAATATTAGGTTCACATACAGATAAGTTCAAAATAATTTTTTTTCTATTTAATTTTTTAGCTATTTTCAAAGCAGGAGATTCACGCATATCATCAACATTGGGTTTAAAAGTTAATCCTAAAATTAAACAATTTGGTTTTCTTTTTTTTTCCTCGTGAAAAATTTTTATCTGTAACAAAGTTTGTTTAATTATCTTTTCTGGTTTTTCGTCATTTATTTTGCGAGCAACTTTTAACAGATTTGTTTTTTTAGGAAAAGCTTCAATCAAAAACCAAGGATCAACTGCAATACAATGTCCACCTACTCCACAACCAGGATTTAAAATATTCACCCTTGGATGTTTATTAGCCAAAGAAATAACATTGAAAGGATTTATTTTTGTACATTGCGCAAGATCGGCAATTTGATTTGCAAAAGCTATCGAAACATCACGATAACTATTCTCAACCAATTTTACCATTTCAGCTGTCTTATCATCAGTAAAATACAATTTGCCTGATACAAACTTTGAATAAAAATTTTTAGCTAATTCTGCCGATTTATCACAAGCTGCTCCAATAACTCTATCATTTTTTATTAACTCTTCAAAAATTTTACCTGGCAAAACACGTTCCGGACAATGTGCAACAAAAAAATCTATACCCAATTTCAATCCCGATTTTTTTTCTAAAAAATTTGCAATCTTTTCCGTTGTGCCAACCGGGACTGTTGATTCTAATATTATAAGATTTCCAGGTGCCAAAACTTTTGCTATTTTAAATGCAGCATCATAAACGAATGATAAATCTGCTAAATTATTTTTTTTATTTTTTTTAAATGGTGTTGGAACAGCAATTACAAAACAATCCGAATCTTTTAATTCATCGATAACCTGAAACTTCTTATTCTTCAATACCTCATAAAGCCTTGAAGTAATTTCTGGCTCAACAATTGTAGAATTGCCTTTGCTTATTTGTTTAAGCTTATTTTTATCAATATCATATCCATAAACATTCAATCCACTTTGAGCTGCCAAAATTCCTGTTGGTAAACCTATATATCCCAAACCAAGAATCGAAATATTTTTCATTACAACTCCAAACTTTTAAAACTTATTGAAAAATAGCTTTCATATCTTTTGCATATTTATATGAAATCAAATTTTGATCATCTAATTTCAATTTAGTTTTCAAAATAGCAACAATTCTTTTACATGAATTTCCATCCCCATAAATCATAGAAGGCTTAATATCTAAATTTGATACCGAAAAAAATTTATACAAAGAATTTAAAATTAAATTTTCATCTGTGCCTACTAAAATTTCACTACCATCCCAAATACCCTCCCAACGTTCTGTTATATCACGTAAAATCAAAACACGTTTACCTAAACTTACTGCTTCTTCTTGTATGCCACCTGAATCGGTTGCAATAATATCACAATTTATTAACACATAAACAAGATTTTTATAAGACAAAGGTTCAAGAAGAACAACATTTTTTACTAATCTAATTCCTGATTCATCAATAGCTTTTAAAACATTAGGATTAGGATGATATGGATATAAAATTATCACGTCCGTTTTTTCTTGAGCAAATCTTTTTATAGCACTAAATATTCGCAATAAACCGGCACCAAAAGATTCCCGTCTATGTGCCGTTAATAAGAGTATTTTTTGTTTATGTTTTTTATATTGCTCAATAAGTTGAACAATTTTTCTATCTATTTTTATAGTTTGTGTTTCAATTTTACTTCGCATAAAAAATAAAGCATCAACAATAGTATTTCCTGTACAAAACACATTTTCACGCTTTACCCCCTCTGATAATAAATTTGCGGCAGAAAAAGCTGTTGGCGCAAAATGATAAGTAGCAATTTGCCCAACAACTTTTCTATTCATTTCCTCTGGAAAAGGAGATCGCATATTTCCAGTACGTAACCCTGCTTCTACATGACCTATTGGAATTGAAAGATAAAATGCAGAAAGCGCCGATGCCATTGTTGTTGTTGTATCTCCATGCACTAAAATTAAAGACGGTTTAATTTTTAAGTAAATCTCTTTTGTTTTTTCAAGAATTGTATTTTGAAGATAAAAAAGATCCTGATTTTTTTTCATAATTTTAAGGTTAAAATCAGGAATAATATCAAAAATTTTAAATACTTCCTCAAGTAATTCAAAATGTTGAAAAGTAGCACATAGCAAAACAGGAATATTTGACCTTTTTAATTCCAAATACAACGGAATCAATTTAATTGCTTCTGCACGAGTACCAATAACCAGCAAAATTGGATTTATCATACAATCCTAAAAAATATATTCTTTAATTAAAATTAACATTAACCGATGCTGGTATATGTGGATTATTTTCTAAAATCCGCTCTTTTTGTCTAATCTCTTCCCTTCTAATATTTTCTCTTGATTGTCTATCTTTTCCCTTTTCATTAATTTTGCTTGAATGAATATAATAAGTTAAAACTCGATCTTTATCTCTTTCTTTAGTTTCATGCTCTCTTTTTCGAATTTCTTTTATGTGTTTTTCATATAATTTTACTTGAAACTTATAATCCGGATGTGAAATTAAAAGACTCATTCGTTCCGTAATTAAATCAATTAAAATTTTAATATTCTCTTCTAAATCTTTAATTTTTTGAAGAAGTTTAGAATATGACGGATCATTTTTTATCTCCTTACGGGCTTTATCCAAACTAACCCTAGCATTCTTCAATGAACAAGTTGCAAATTCAAAATAATTTCTTGCCAAAACAAGAGGCCAACTTGTTCCAAATTTTGCAATAATGCATTTTATTAATAAGTCCTCTGAACAAAAATTAGAACCAATTATTTCATCTGAAAAAATATTGCGTACAATATTTTTAGAAGCAAAATACCGAGCTTCAGGAGTATAAGATAATAAAATTTTATAAATAATATACCCAATCAATACACCTATCCCTGTTCCTACACCTGAAGAAATAAAAAAATCTTTTAAATTAAGTTTTTTTTTAAAGCTTTTGTTTAACATTAATCCACCCGATATTACTCCAGCAACACCACCAATCCCTGATGCCCACCATTTACAATGACTTTCTTTTAGTGGTTTAATAAAACTAAAAATAAAAAAAGTAACTAAAATAATAAAAAAATTAATCTTTTTATTCATCATAAAAAACACATTATTTTAAATAAACGATTAAAGCTTTCTTTCTAAGCTCCCCTTCAAAATCTTTTTCAAACTTATTTTTTTTATTTTCATGCAAAAATTGTTCAATTTCAGAATATCGCTCCTTAAGTGTTAAAAGACGCTCTCCTTTTTTATCTTCTAACTTAACTAACTGATACTTATCATTAATCTTAATTGGATCTGAAATTTGCCCGATATCCATTTCAGAAACAACATGTAATTTAGAAGTTAAAGCCGATTTTTCAATCCAACCTAATTCTTCCCATTTAAACTTATCTTCTTTTTTCAAAATATTATTGGCTGTAAGTAATTTAGGTGGAGTTTTATTTTCATCAACTAAATCATTGTCAATATCACATATTTTTAATAAATATTTTTCCTGAATCCTCACCGGATTTTTTTTATAATATTGTTCAACCTCTTGTGAAGTAACAACCACTCGTTCACTAAATTCAGCATGTTTTAATTTTTCAACAGCCAACATTCGTGCCAGTTGATTTTTGTATTCATTTAAAGAAAAACCTTCTCTTATTAGTTCTTCTTCAAATACATCATCTGGCATTTCTGCTAAGCCATTTTGAATTTTAAAAGCTGAAACCTGTTTATCAACATCGGCTTGCGTAGGAAATAAGTGTCTTTCTGAAGATTTTTGTAAAAATAATTCTTCATTAATAGCCTCTTGCAATGTAAAAAAACCACCATTTTTTACAATTTTTGGAGTTTCCAGGTCTGATTGCAAAATACAAACTCCATTTACTTTGGCAACAATTTTATCAACAGTTTCCTTTTTAGGTTTTGATGTTTTCTGCTTATCTTTCAAATCAGTTTTTAAATTATCAACTTTTGCTTTACAAATATTTTTAGAATTATTTTTTACAGTCGCAGAATTAATAAATTTGCATGAAAATAATAATAAAAATAAAAAGACATAAAAGTTGTTTTGCACTACCATATCAAAATACCATTCAATTTTAATATTTAAATCAAACACATACTATTTTATATTTTAATAAAATAAAAAAAGCGGGCAAGTTTTTTGCCCGCTTTTTCATGTTTCTAAGTATTTTCAAAAAAACCTTTTTAAACAGCTGCTGATGGTGAAGTTTCTTTTACATCTTCCTCTTTTTGTTCGGCTTTCGTATCACTTTTAAAAAAGTTTTCATTAACATCAACTGTAAAGTCTTTTTTTATTTCACCAACTCTTTGTTCAAGTATATCTCTAAATTTATTATTTTTAAGCATTGCCTCTAATTGAGTTTTAATTTCACTTATCTGAAAGTATGTAGGATCCTGCTTATCAGAAACATAAATTACCCAAGTATTTTTACCAACATTAACTTTTTCAATTGCTGGCAAATTTTTCAAAGCAAATGCTTTTTGTCTTATAACAAGAGGAATATCATTTAATTCGAAGTCTTTCTTTTCTTTACTAATTCTTCCAAAATCCTGGAAGCTTTTTGCATCTTCCTTTTTAGCTAATTCAACAAAATCTGATTTTCTATCTTTTACTTCATCGTAAAAATTATTTGCTTTTTCTTTGTTATCAAACTTTATTGCTGACAACATAACCCCACCTGGTTCCTTAATAAATTTTTCTTTATTTTCTTTATAATAATCATTAATTTCACTATCAGAAACTTTAATATCATCAAAAATCTTTGATTCAAAACGTTGTACCAAAAGCGAACGTTTTACCAAATTTTTCATTTCTTCAAAATTTTTAATAAATTCAGGATCCTGATCAATATTATTTTTATTGGCCCAAGCTAAAATGATTTCTTGCTTTATAAGCTCATCAAAAAATTTACGTTTTATAGGCATTGGTAAAGAATCAGTAGAAGCTCCTCTAAAATATGGGTTCATCTGCAACATTTGATTAAGATGTTTATTAAACTCGGACTCTCTTAAAACAGGTTTGCCATCAATATTTAATAAAACCTCACCTGTTCCTTGAGTTTCAGGTTTAGAAATTTCAATCTCTTTTTGTACAACCTCAACAATCTCTTCCGCTTTATCTGTCTTTTTTTTAAACCAATCAAAAATTTGCTTACAACCCGAAAACAAGACTAATATACTTAAACAAGTTCCTAATTTTACAATATTTTTAAAATTCCCCTTCATAAAAACTTCCTTTACTATAAAGTGGTTAAACATCCAAGATATTAAAAACACAGCAATTCCATTTATTAGTGAATCAATTTATTAATGAATCAATCGTATCACACACTATCAAATTTTCAAGTAGTCTACTTAAACTAAAAAATTAGAAAATTTATAAATATAGAATCCCATTTGTAATATATGTAATTACCGGTATAATTTTCAATATAAAAAATAAGTATTTTATTGAGTCAATCAACAAAAAGTTTTCTTTAATTATTAAAGATTCAACATTTTGCAATCTAAAATAATCAAAAAGGTTTAAAATATGGAAAAGCAGAAGATTTCACTTTTCACTGCTATTTTGATGAATATAAATGTAATGGTTGGAGCAGGAGCATTTGTAATGCCGTCATTAATGGCCAAAAAATCCGGATCTTTGAGCTTTTTAGGATGGACCGGAGTAGGTTTAATTTTTATTCCTTTAGTTTTTAGCATGGCAACTATATCCAATCTATTTCCAGGTCAAAACAGTTTTTATAATTACAGCGAAAAGGGAATAAACAAATCTGCTGGTTTTATAAGCGGATGGCTATACTCGCTAGGTTATTCAAGTATGGCTGCAACAATAATAATTGCATTGAAAGATATCTTTGCAAAACAAATTCAAATTCCAATAATCCCCAATAATATGATAATATTTAGCGCAGTATTTATAGCTTTTTTTTGTTATCTAAACTTATTAAGTCTTTCTACTATAAGCAAAATTCAAAATTTTTCTACAATTTTCAAATTAGTACCAATAATTTTTGTAATATTTGTAATGTTTTTTTATTACAATCCAAACATAACTTTTCCATTTAACCAAATCACTACAATAAAATATGCTTTACCCCTTGCCCTTTTCGGTTTCTGGGGATTTGAATCTTCATCAAATATAAGTCATTTAATACGAGGCGATAAAAAAAATGGATTTCTTTCTGTTATGATTGGTTTTTGTGCAGCCGTAATAATTTATACTTTATTCAATTTCGGATTACTTCAAATAATGGGAACAACCAATTTGATAATATATAAAAGTCCCGCTTTTCCCGAATTTTTATTAATTAAATCAGAAGTAATTTTAAATCTATTAAAAGCAATTATTTCTGCTGCAATAATAACTTCTTATGCAAGTTGTGTTTTTGGAATAATACTTTCTATATCTTCAAACATTGAATCTATGGCCAAAGAAAATTTATTCCCATACTCATACATAATTAAAAAAACTAATAAACATTTTCGTCCTACTCTTTGTGTTTGGATTCTTGGAGCTACAATATTTTTCTTAGTAAATGTTGTAGGCAATAAAGAAATATTAACAGCAATTTGTAATATTGGAACAATAATAGCCTTTATATTAACAATGATATCTATGTTAAAAATTCAAATAAATCAAAAAAATTATATTCAAACAATTCCAACAATTCTATCATTCGGTTCATGTTATATATTATTTTACTATAGCTGGCTCATGATAGGAGAAACTCTGATGCTAAAAATATTCCGGCTGCTGCCGTTAATTATATTAGCCTTAGGAGGTTTTATCATGTTTAAAATTAATGAGAACCAAAAATAGATTAAAATAATAAAAATCAAAAAATAGGAAATAATATGGAACAAAATCAAAATAAAATACCTTTATGGATAGCTATATTTATTAATATCAATGTGATTGTTGGAGCTGCCTTCTTTTTAGGAGCAGCTGAAGTATCACAAAAAAGTGGAATGTTAGGCCCAATTTCGTGGATGATTTGGGGTCTTATCATTTTTCCAATAGTTCTAGCTTTTGCAAAACTTTCAAATTTTTATCCTGAAGCTGGTGGAATATACATATATCCTAAAAAAGAATTAGGCGATTTTTGGGGATTTGTTGCAGGATGGGGATATTTTATTGCCACCATATCAGGTAATGCCATTATTATGCACAAATTTGCAATACGTTTTTCAGAACTTTTCTTCCCCACATTTATTAAAAATTTAGATCCAAATTGTTTAATTTTCGATTTTTTATTAATAACATTTTTTTCTTTATTCAATCTTGCAAATATCAATTTTTTAGAAAATGTGCAAATAATTTTTACAATTCTTAAATCAATTCCACTATTTTTTGTTGTAATATCTGGTTTTTATTTATTCAATTTAAATAATATTACAAGTGCTCCACTTAATTATCACGGTTTTTTTGAAAGTATTCCTCTTGTTATATTTGCATACATGGGTTTTGAAGTATGTTGTGCAATAACACACCAAATAAAAGATGGTGAAAAAAATGCATCAAAGGCAATTTTGATTTCATTTGGATTAATAATGGCAATTTACGCCATTTTACAATTCTTTTTATTAGCAATACATGGATCTCAAACAACATTTCCATTTTTAGAAATTTTTCCTAAATTAACAAACAATCAAACTATAATAACAATAGGAAATATAATTATTGATTCTGCAATAATGTCATCTTTTTTAGCCGGATATTATGGACTATTTTATGGAAACAACTGGGTACTTTATGCTCTTGCAAAAGAAAAAAGTTTACCTTTTAATAAACAATTAACAAAACTTAACATTTATAAAACACCCTGGATTTGCGTTATATTGCAAGGACTTTTAACTTTTGGATTTTTATTAATAACACAAGATACTTTATATTTAATCTCAATGAGTGATTTTGCAATAATCATAGCTTATATTCTAGGTTCAATATCATTTGTAGCTATACTATTGCGTACAAAAAATACTAAAAATTTAATCCTAGGAATACTTGCAATTCTAAGTTGCTCATATTTTATGTATATTTGTATAAAAGAACTAGCCGAATCAGGCTTTCAATATTTAATTCCATTTTTGATAATTTTGGGCTTTGGTCTTTTATTAAATAAAATGAAAAGAAAATAATTTTTTCAATTTGATTATTTTCTTGTTCTAATTTTTATAAAAGATTTAAATATAAAAATTATTTTCTTTCATATTTAAAATATAATTTACTTTTGATTGAAGGATTTATTATAAAAAACATGAACTTGATAATTGATTTGCAATAAAATAGGATGTAGGTCAGTAAGTACACTCTCCCGGAATTATTTTAAAAATACCAAATCCTTGGATATATCAAGTTTCGCTAACAAAGTACTCGGGATGATCCTTTGATACAATTTTGCAAAAAAAAATCACTCAGGATGAATGGATGAGTAAAATTGTATCGAAGGATTGATAAAATGGTTATTTTTAAGATTATTAATTATCGAGTTTGCATTATTAAAGATTAGTTTTATGTCTTTTTATTTTTTTCTTCAAAAACTAAAACTTGATAAACACGCCTCGAAGTTGCTTGTTGTATTTGAAAACAATAATTTTTATAAAAAACTCGCTCTCCTTTTTTAGGCAAATGTTGTAATTCTTCAGTTAAAAATCCAGCTAATGTAACCGAATCTTCTACTTCAAAATTAATATTTAAAAGATCTTCAACATCCTCTAATGAAATTTTTGCATCAATTAACCATCCGCCTCCCTCTAAAGGAATTATTTGGGCATGAATATTTTCATGTTCATCTCTTATTTCACCAACTATTTCTTCTAAAACATCTTCTAAAGTAACAAGGCCAACAATACAGCCAAATTCATCAACCAATATAGCCATATGCATTTTTTTATGTAAAAACTCACTTAACAACTGATTAATTTTTTTACTCTTTGGAACAAAAAGAATAGGTCTTACAATCTCTTTAATATTTTTTTCTTGTTTTGTTGAAAGCATATCAAAGATATCTTTTTGTAAAATAAAACCAATTATATTATCCTCTTTGTTTTCATAAACTGGTAATCTTGAATAATGAAATTTTGTAAAAATTATCATTGCATCATTAAGACTTGAATTAATATCAAATAATACCATATCAGTTTTAGGAATCATTATTTCATCAACAGTTGTTTGTCCAAGTCCAAAAATTTTTTGCAACATCTCAGATTTTTCTGTTTCTATCAATCCTTTTTCGTCACTATAATCAATTAAAAATTCAATCTCTTTCTCAGATATATCTTCTTGTTGTTTTTCTAAAATATGCCCTTTACCCAATTTTTTGAAAAAGAAATCAGCTATATAAAGTAAAAAACTCACAACAGGATATAACAAATGAAATAACAAATTGATCAACCATAAGAAGGCTTTAAAAATTCTTTCATTATGTGCTTTTGCAACACTTTTAGGTATCATTTCACCAAAAATCAAAATGGTTATTGTTGCAAAAGGAACACCAATAATAATTCCAAAACTACCAAATAATTTTTTCATAATTTGTGCAACTAATACAGAACATAAAACATGTGCAAAATTATTGGCAATTAAAATTGTAATCAGAATTCTTTGAGGATTGTTTTCCCAAGAAGCAAATAATCTTGTATATCGTGAAAAAGATAATTTTAATTCTTTAATCTTAAACAATCTTAGTGCAGTAAAAGCAGTTTCTAAAAAAGCAAACAACCCTGCAAAAAATAAAGATATAAAAAAAAGAATGAGCTCAAAATAAAATATCGGCATAAAGCATTTTATATTTAAATATTCATAAGCTGTTTTTTATCAACTTTTCCCGTTGCATTCATAGGCAAATCATCTAAACAAACAAATTTTTTGGGAATTTTATATTGAGCCAAATTACTTGCACATAATTCACGCAAACTTTTTTCAACATCTTGTCCACTAGATCTTACTGCTAAATAAGCAACTGGAATCTGACCCGCTAATGGTTCTTCTCTTCCAATAACCGCAGCTTTTATAACTGCTGGATGTGACATTAAAATATTTTCAATTTCCTGTGGGTAAATATTAAAACCTTTATGTATAATTAAATCTTTGCTGCGACCTTGAATAGCCAATCTACCAGTTTCATCAATTTGTGCTAAATCACCAGTATTAAGCCACCCATCTTTTAAAATTTTATTTGTAGCTAGCGGTGCTTTATAATAACCAAGCATCACATTATCACCCTTGACCCACAATGTTCCCGGCTTATTTGTACTCAAAATATTTCCTTGTTCATCTCTTATTTGACACTGCATACCAACAACTGGATGCCCAACAACATCTGTTGCATAAGTTGAATTTTCAAAACTAAATGCAACAACAGGAGATGCTTCAGTTAAACCATAACCAGAACAAATTTTACGTCCATAAATTGTTGCAAAAGCCATTCTGATTTTATCTGGAAGCATATCGGCACCAGAAACAAAAAGTCGTATTGAATCAAGGGGAGCTGTTTTTAGTAAACAAAGTAAACCATAAAGAGCTGGAAAACCAAAAAATAGCGTAGGTTTTTTTTGTAATCCTTGCAAAATTAATTTTCTATCAATTTTAGGAACAATAATAATACTTGCACCACTAATTATAGGAAGCCACATACAAGTATTCTGTGCAAAAACGTGAAAAAGAGGAAGAACTGAAAAAAATCGTTCTTTTTGTTTGTGCCCAAAAATTTTTAAACGTGAATATGATTGCAAAGCATTTATTAAAACATTTTTGCAAGAAAGCATCACACCTTTAGGCAATCCTGTTGTTCCAGAAGTATAAAGTAACAAGCAAAGTTCATTTTCATCCAAATTTTCAATTTCAAAATCTTCAATTATGTCGGGAACAGAAAGTTGCATATCAATATCATTATCACTCAAGGTAAGAGGTAACTTTTCAACCAAACTTTCTTTTTTTAACTTATCCCATTTTTCTTTTAAACTTTCACTTACAATTGCAAATCTAGCTTCTGAATCTTTTACAATATGAGCCAATTCTTTTTGATGCAAAAAAACATTTAAAGGTACTACAACCGCCCCTACTTGCCAAATAGCGAAATAAGCAATATAAAACTGTATCGAATTCTCATAAAATAAAAGAACTTTATCTCTAGGAGTTATTCCTTTATCTTTTAATTTTTTGCTTAATAAAATACTGCGATAATAAAATTCTTTATAATTTATTGTTTTATCATCGCCAATGAGCGCTGGAGAATTAGCAAATTTTTGATATGCGATTTTTAAAATATTTCCTACATAAATCAATCTGCCATTTTCTGTAAAGGAGTTTTTAATATCAGAAAATATTTTTTCTTCATTTTTTCTGTTTTTAATCCATAAAAATATATTTTTAAGCTTATCAAGTGCTTCCATTAAAAACTCCTATGAAAATATTTACTCCTCAACCTCTATTACACCAACTGGGCACATTTGTGCCGCCTCTTTTATTTTTTCTTTATTTTGTTCCAAATCTGCGTCCTTTTTAAGATGAGAAACATCTGACACTTTAAAAACCTCTGGACATACAACTTCACAAGTCCCGCAAGAAATACATCCAGGTAATATTTTAATTTTTAACATTATTAACGCCCATTCAATTATCTGCATAAATTCTTGCAATTATTTAAAAATAAATCAAATCCAAAAATTCTCGATTAGTTTAATTAAAAATTATGATCAAGACTACAAAATATATAATGATTTTTAAAAAAAATTGAATTACAAGCTATTTATCATCTTTTTTATTTAAATCTGCAAAGGCACTAAAAATATCATGACCACCTGCGCATGAAGATTCATCTTGACATTTACTATCACAGCTAGAGCATGGTGATTTGTCATTATTTTCAAAATTCAATTCCTGCTCATCTTCATCTTGCAAATCATCATCTGCCAATGTTGTTGCTTCAAGTAACAATTTCAATTCTTGCAAATCACCTTCTTTAACTGCATTTTTTAAATCTTCTAACATCAAATCCATCTCTTTTTTGCAAGCATAAATATCTTGTTCAACCTGTTTTTTAAATTCTTCCGTTGGCAATAATCCATCTTCATCTGAAATTATCATGTCTAATAATTCTTGAGCTTTTGTACGATCTTTCATCATTTTTATTTTAGTAATTGCCTCAAGTTGTTCGCGTAAAAAATCAATATCTTCAACAATTTTGCCTTCAGATTTTTCTTTATATTTGATTATGTAATCTTCGATAGCTTTTAAATTTTTTATTTTTTCAGAATCCTGACTTTGCTGAGCTTGCTTTAAATCTTGCTCAACAATATTTAAAAGCTGACAAAATGAATCTTCTGAAATTTTCAATAATTCTTTTTGCTTATCATGTAGGTATGAAGTTTGTTCAATTAAAGTATCTATCTTTTGTAAATCCACAATGTTCCTTTTGTTTTAACTAAGATTTTATTAAAAATATGTATTTTAATATCATTTTATAGATTTTCTCAGAAAATTCATCTCTAGATATGTTTGCATCAAAACAAATAATTAAATTCAAATTATTTGTAACAAAAGGAGTTCGTATGGTTCTACTTTGTCTTTAGTCATGAATATGTCGAATGATTACCTCGAACGGGAGTTTATAATTTAATTGATTTTTAAGTGATTTACTTAATTCAGCTTGTCTTTTTTAGTCATGATCCCTCGATACATCCGCCTTCGCTAAAAGCTACGGCGGACACTCGGGATGAGCGGGAAATAAAATCGTATCTTTTAGGATTATTACTTATTAAGTTCGCGCTTAATTATTAATGAGTTTACTTGATTCAGCTTGCCTTTAGTCATGATCCCTCGATACATCCGCCTCCGCTAAAGCTACGGCGGACACTCGGGATGAGCGGGGGGTGAGAGTTTGTAAGATTTTTTATGATTATTTTTGACATATTTCTCTTGATAAGATTCTCATATCTAAACAGGATGATCTAAGGATATTTTGATAAACGGACGGCATCAAGTGATTTTGATAAACATGCTAATCCCAAGTGATCTAATGGATGCTTCAAAAGTGAGCTTAAATATTTTTTGAATACAATTCCCCCCTCATCCCGAGTGTCCGACGTAGCTTTAGCGAAGGCGGATGTATCGAGGGATCGTATTTATTTAATAGTTAATAGAATTACTTGAATTTCTTTTTAGAAAAATTAGAAAGTTTCGTCCAATTTTTTTCAATCAATGCTTCTTTTTTTCTTCTAGACCAATTTTTTATTTTGCGTTCAACTACAAAGGCAGAATCTCTTGTTTCAAATGTTTGATAAAAAACTAATTTTATAGGACGTCGTTTAGATGTATATTTACAATACAAACCAATTTTATGTTCTGATATTCTTCTTTCTAAATCATCTGTATGACCTGTATAATAAGAGCCATCATTACATTTTAAAATATAAACAAAGAAGCAATTCATAAAAACCTAATCTGTAAAAATGTTTTATATAATAAGATTTAATTTATAAAAAAATACATATATATCAATCCCTCGATACATCCGCCTTCGCTAAAAGCTACGGCGGACACTCGGGATGAGCGGGGGAGAAAAAACTGTATTCAAATGTTTTTTTAAATAATTAGTGTTGATCCCTCGATACGTTCGCATCCGCTAAAGCTACAACGGATACTCGGGATGACCCCTCGATACGTCCGCCTTCGCTAGAGCTACGGCGGACACTCGGGATGAGCGGGAAATAAAATCGTATCTTTTAGGATTATTACTTATTAAGTTCGCGCTTAATTATTAATGAGTTTACTTGATTCAGCTTGCCTTTAGTCATGATCCCTCGATACA
>WJIY01000002.1 GCA_014730005.1 Candidatus Babelota bacterium
ATTAATTGACCAACCTAAAATTAAAGGAACCCATGAATAAAAATAAAATTTTTAAAATTATTTTATTTACAATAATTTTAGCAGCGGTAATAAGTGGAGGAATTTATATGTATAGAAAATTCTATAAAAATGAATACTCAAATAAAAATAATTATGATCTTAAACAAGTATCATCAAATATAATTTCAGAAACTATAAAAAATCGACGTTCTATAAGAAATTACGCAAATAAACCGCTTGATAAAAAAGAAATACTAACTCTACTTTTTGCCGCACAAGGAATTACAGATAAAAAAAACAATTTGCGAGCTGCTCCATCAGCTGGTGCTACTTATCCATTAGAACTTTATATTGCTGTTGGAAACGCAAAAAATTTAGAGCCCGGAATTTATAAATACAATTCAAAATCAAATGATATAACAAAAATAGAATCGGGTGACAAAAGATCAGAATTATGCAATAATGCATTATCACAAGAATGGATCAAACAAGCTGCAGCAGTAATAATAATTTGTGCAATTTATGAAAGAACTACAAATAAATACAGTGAAAATGGAAAAAAATATGTACACATGGAAGTCGGAGCTGTTGCAGAAAATGTATATCTTCAAGCTGTCCCTTTAAATATAGGAACAGTTTTTGTTGGTGCATTTGATACAGATAAAGTTAGAAAAACAATAAAAGCAAATAAAAATGAAGAACCTCTTTGTTTAATGCCATTAGGTAAAAAAAATATAAATGATATCAACAACAATAATTCTGGGAGTAATGCTATGACAAAACAAGCACTGGAAATTGTCGATCTTGATGTTGAAAAAGTTATAGAAGAACTTAATAAAGCATTTGCAGATGAATGGTTTGCATATTATCAATATTGGATAGGTGCAAAAGTTGCAAAAGGTCCGCTAAGACCAAGCGTTGTTGAAGAATTAGTTGAACATGCCAATGAAGAGTTAAAACATGCTGATATGGTAGCCGAAAGAATAATTCAACTTAATGGCACCCCAATTTTAAGTCCAAAAGAATGGTATGAAGTATCAAGTTGTCAATATGCAGAACCAAGTGACTTTAATGTAGTTCCAATTTTAAAACAAAATATTAAAGCAGAACAATGTGCAATTAAAGTTTATAATAACCTATTAAAATTGGTAAAAGATAAAGATTTTGTTACATACAACATGGTACTTTCAATTCTAGAAGATGAAATAGAACATGAAACAGATCTTGAAAATCTTTTAGAAGATATATCTTTGATTAAATAAAAATATCAAAGCCCTATTGATGATAGGGCTTTTTTTTCAAAAAAATGTATAAAAAAACAATCCAAGTCAAAGTCCCCGGAAAAATAATTTTATCGGGAGAATGGAGTATTCTTCAACCAGGAAACTCTTGTATCGTAATAGCAGTTGATAAATATGTTTTTTTAAAAATATCTCAATCTAGAAAAATAAAAATCTCAGCCAATGACATTGATTTAAAAAATGTGCTCTCAGAAATTAAAAATTACAAATTAATATTCAAATCAAAATTAACAAAATCACAAAAATTAAAATTAAAACTTTGTAAAAAATCAATAGAAATAGCTTGCAAGTATTTATCTGAAAACAATATTGCTATAAAAAACTTTAACCTTAATATTAATTCACAAATTTCAAATTTTACACTTCCCAATGGTAAAACAAAGAAAATTGGTTTAGGAAGTAGCAGTGCAATTGTTGTTGCAATCATTTCGGGATTATTAAAATTTCACAACTTTAAAATTCAATCTAAAAAAATAAAAAATATTATTTTTAAACTAAGCTCAATAGCACATTATATAAAGCAAAATAAGGTTGGAAGTTGTGCCGACATAGCTGCATGCACATTTCAAAAACCATTGGAATATAAAAGATTTGATCCTAGTTGGTTCAACCAACAGATAAAAACTAAAAAATTAAACTTTATAGTAAATATCAAATGGCCCAATCTTAAAATAAAGCCAATTCAGCTTCCTTCAGATTTAAAAATTAATATTGGTTTTGTTGGATTTAGTTCCTCAACTAAAAATTTGATCAATCAAATATCAAAAAATAATCCAAATTTACTTTCTAAAAACTTTTTTAAAATAAATCAAATAGTAAAAAAACTACTGCAATCTTTTAAACAATCAGAAAATCCATCACAAAAATCAGAAATTTTAAATCTCATAAATCAAAATCGTAATTTTCTTAAAAAGATTGATACAAAACTAGAACCCCCAAAACTAAAAAAAATGATACAATTAGCTAATTTGACAGGAGCAGAAGCCAAATTTTCGGGTGCTGGTGGTGGAGATTGTGTCATAGCAATTAATTTCGACAAAACAACAGAATCTAAAATCAACCAACTTTGGCAAAAAAACTCATTTTTTCCATTAAAAATAAACATGTTAAGATAAAAAATGCCCTGTATAAAACAAAACTCAATGAAAGAACTGCATGCTTTTGCTTATTAAATAAAATAAAATATAATTAATTAATAAAAATACTATTTATGAATTAATGGAGGTTATATCATGAAATTTAAATATAAATTATTATCTTTACTAATGCTTTTGAATATACAAAGTTCAAATGCAATATTTTATCTTTCTTGTTTAAGACAAAAGACATCAAATGCTTTAAATGGCACCTATCAACTTGTAAATGCTACATACAATAATGCTAGTATCAATTTACAACGAGCTTATAATTGGACAAGAAATGCCCCAACTCAAATATCTACTTATATAGATCAAAAAATTGATAATGTTAAAGGAAAAACAATACAAGAAATACAAAATGACATTGATTTTATTACAACAGAACTTGAAAATATTAACAATTTAATTCCAAAGCTTCAAGAAAGTTGTCAAGAATTTAAAAACAATAAAAATAAATTATTTCAAATGCCATTAGATGAGGGAAAAAATGCTATATGTATTTATATGTCCTCCATATTGCAAGGAAAAATATCTCAAGAAAATTTAAAATATTTATTCGACATATATGAAAACGATAATGATTCTTTAAATTATGAAACAGAAAAAAAACATTATGATAGTTTAATATTAATATTATCTAATAAGTTGACGACAAAAACATCTGAACTTAAAGCATTAAAAAATAGTCTTCAATTCAAAAAGCAAATAGGAAATGAAATTTATAAACATTCATCTCCATATCTAAAAAAGGCTATAAAATATTTCATTTTATCTACCATAGTTGTTGCTATTTCTTATGGTATATTACCACAAAGTATTAATTCTTATATAACAAGTGCCTATCTTAAAACATTAGCCCTTCCTTTTTATTTAGCCTGGTGGGGAATTAAATTACCATTTAATTATATCCAACTAATGTGGCAAAATAGTGCACTACAAAATGAATTCCAACCAATAATTTGTATCAATAACTGTCTTAACAATTATGGAATTGACTTTACCAAACATCCAAACTTATTACAATCTGCTACAAATGAATGTAATTTGCAATGCATAGAAAAATAAACAAACTTAATTAAATTATTAAGTAAATAAGGGTTTTGTTAAACAAAACCCTTATTTACTTAAACATGTTTTAATAACAAAATAATTTTTATTTAAAAAATTTTCTGCAATTTTATTTTGCAAATCAACACCCGGTGTTAAAACTAAAACCAAACCACCCTTACCAGTTCCTGTTAGTTTAGCACCTAATGCACCCCATTTTAAAGATTTATTAACAATCTCATTTAGTTTTGTACAAGAAAGATCTAAAGAACATAATAATTCATGATTTTGCAACATTAATTTTCCAATTTGATTTAAATCAAATTCAATTAATGCTTTTTTTGCTTGATTAAAAATATTTAAATATTTTTGACAAACCTCATCAAATCTTTGGTCATTTTTGTTTCTAAAATTTTGCATAAAATTTACTACTTCACTAGTATCAGTAGTAATGCCTGTATCAACCAAAACAATTTCTATTTTTTTTTTTAAGTTTATTAATTCAACATAATCAATATTAGATTCTTTTTTAAACATAAAATTTTTGCCTAATATCGCGGCAGTATTATCAATACCACTAGGATTTTTATGTACAGCTTGCTCACCTAAAAAAGCAATCTTATTTAAATCATTTTTATTTAATCTAAAATTAAAATAATTATTAATCGCCCTACAAATAGAAACTGATGCTGCTGCGCTCGCACCCATTCCACCAGAGCAAACAATTAAATTTCCATTAAGCACTATTTTTAATTTTTCTTTTATTTTAAAAAAATTTAAAATATTTTTTACCATATTTTGGTAAGCAAAGGTAGATTTAATTTTAAAAGAGGGAACTTTTGGACGGTTGTCAATAACTTCAAATTGTTTTTTGCTGTTATTCAAAAACTCTAATCTTGCAGTTGTTCGACAATTTAAAGAATTTACAATTGCAGGAAATCCATAAACAACAAAATGCTCTCCAAATAAAATCGTTTTTCCGTAACCACATCCATGTACTTTTTTCATAATCAATCCAAATTGACAAAAACCATACGTATTTTAAAATTTTGTTTTCAAGTTAAACAGCTATAAATAACAAATTTCAAATTTATAAGAATAAACAATGCAATCCAATAATATAAAAAATAGTGAAATAATAAAATTTTATAAAAAAAACCAAACACAACGTTTAGATATCGTAAGAAGTTTTGCTAATCTTAACGACTTGGAAATACAAAAACTGAAACAATTCAATTCTTTAAATTTTACTTGTGCAAATAGAATGATCGAAAATGTCATATCTATAATGCCATTACCACTAGGTATAGCTACAAACTTCAAAATAAACAATATTGATTATTTAATTCCAATGGCAATTGAAGAACCAAGTGTAATAGCTGCCGCATCTAGTGCTGCCAAAATTGCACGTAAATCAGGTGGCTTTATAGCAAGTAGCACGGAATCTTTAATGATTGGTCAAATACAATTAACTAATGTAAAAGATTTATCTTTTGCAATAAACCAAATTGAAAAAAATAAAAAAGAAATTTTAAATCAAGTAAATCAATGCGACTCCATTTTAATATCTTTAAACGGTGGAGCAAAAGCTATTAAATACAGAATCATAAATACCAAAAAACAGACAATGCTTATTATTCATTTGATTGTCGATGTTAAAGATGCAATGGGTGCAAATATTGTAAATACAATGGTTGAAAAAATTTCTCCTTTTTTAGAAAAATTAACTAATAGCGTCTCTATTTTAAAAATTATATCAAATCTTCCAGTATATAGAATTGCAAAATCAAAAGCAGTTTGGAAAAAAGAATTAATTAGTGAAAAAATAATTCAAAGAATTTTAGATTCATATCAATTAGCACTGCATGATCCATTTAGATGTGCTACGCACAATAAAGGAATAATGAATGGAATCGATGCATTAGCTATTGCTACGGGAAATGATTTTAGAGCAATTGAAGCAGGTGCACATGCCTTTGCATGTTTAACTAATAAATATCAACCTTTAACAAAATACTATTTAGATGAAAATCAAAATTTAGTTGGTGAAATAGAAATGCCAATTACAGCTGCAACCATTGGTGGAATAACTCAAACACATGAAACGGCAAAAATATGTCTAAAAATTCTAAATGTAAAAACCTCAAAAGAACTTGCTCAAATAATGGCTAGCTTAGGTTTGGCACAAAATTTTGCAGCATTGCGTGCATTAGTAACAGATGGCATTCAAAAAAATCATATGAAATTACATAGCAAAAATATTGCAATCGCGGCTGGAGCAAGTGAAGAAAATGTTGATGCAATTTCCAATATGATGTGTAAACAAAATAATATATCAATAAGCAATGCTAAAGAGTTAATAGAAAATTATGCAAACAAATAAAATTGGAATAGTTGGATTTGGATCATATATACCTAAATACAGAATAAAAATTGAAGAAATTGCAAAAGCACACAAAAAAGATTCAAATCAAATTAAATCAAATCTTTTAATTCATGAAAAATCAATTGCTTCCTATGATGAAGATAGTGCTACCATGTCTGTTGAAGCTGCACAAAATGCTTTAAAACGATCCCAAATTAAATCTAAAAAAATTGATGCAATATATATTGGAAGTGAAAGCCATCCATATGCAGTAAAACCAACATCAACAATAGTTGGTCAGGCACTTAATTTAGATAATAACTTTATGACTGCAGATCTTGAATTCGCTTGTAAAGCGGGAACCGCGGCATTACAAATTTGTTATAGTTTGATTAAATCAAATTCTGCAAATTATACACTTGCAATTGGAACTGATAATGCACAAGCAAAACCAAACAATATTTTGCAATATAGTGCCGCTGCAGGAAGCGCAGCTTTTATAATTGGAAAAAATAAAAATGAAATTGTTGCAACAATAGATCAAACAACTTCTATAACTACTAACACACCAGATTTTTGGAGAAGAGATATTCAAAAATATCCTACTCATGCAGGTAGATTTACAGGACAACCATCTTATTTTTCACACACACTAGAAACAACTAAAAAAATTTTAAATCAAACAAAATCAAAACCCAAAGATTTCGATTTTGTAATTTTTCATCAACCAAATGGAAAATTTCCATTAAGTATTGCAAAAAAACTAGGATTTTCAAAAGAACAAATACTTCCAGGATTATTAGTTACACAAATAGGTAATACTTATAGTGCAAGTTCATTATTAAGTCTTAGTGCAATTTTGGATATTGCAAAACCAAATCAAAAAATTTTGTTAACTAGTTATGGAAGTGGCGCAGGTAGTGATGCTTTTATTTTTACAACAACAAATAGTCTAATTTCAAAACAAAAATTAGCTCCAAA
The DNA here is from genome assembly GCA_014730005.1 of Candidatus Babelota bacterium. Lineage (GTDB taxonomy): Bacteria > Babelota > Babeliae > Babelales > UASB340 > WJIY01. Next base: position 6,834 of record WJIY01000002.1, read on the forward strand.
TACCAAAAGTTATATAAACAAAAAACAATATTTAAACTATCTTGAATATAAAGAACTAAAATCATGAAAATTGCTGTAATTGGATCATACTGTACAAAATTTGGTGAACTTTGGAATAAAAGCCTATATGATCTTTTAGCCGAATCTCAAATTGGATCATTAAAAAATGCAAATATTTTGTCTAATCAAATAGACGCGATTTATACAGGCAATATGTGTTCCGGAATTTTAAGCGGCCAATTACATTTAAGTTCTATGGCAACTGAAATTTTAAATGTTAATTGTCCAAGTATCTCGGTTGAAAATGCTTGCGCATCAGGTGGAGTTGCATTACGACAAGCAATTCTCGCAATAGAATCTGGTACCGCTGAAATAGTTATGGTAAACGGTGTAGAAAAATTAACAGATTTAGATTCAACAGATATAACATCAGCATTAATTTCTGCCGGCAATGAAGAATTTGAACATTTTATAGGAGCAACTTTTCCTAGTCTTAATGCTCTTATTACACGAGCATATATGCATGAATATAAATTAACCAGAAAACAATTGGCTCATGTCAGTATTAAAAATCATAAAAATGCAATTAATAATCCACTGGCGCATTTAAAAAAGGAAATAACAATAAAAGACTTTTCAAATGCAACTATAATTGCGGATCCTTTAACAATTCTTGATTGCCCACCAATAAGCGATGGTGCAGTTACATTAATTTTATCATCTGAAAAATTTGCAAAAAATTGGATTAAAAAAAATACCTCAAAAAAAATTGTATACATAACTGCAAGTACACAAAGCTCCGATACCTTAACTTTAAGCAGCAGAAATATGTTAACAGAATTTAAAGCAACTCAAATTGCAGCACAAAAAGCATATGATATGGCAAAAATAAAATTAGAACAAATTGATGTTGTTGAATTGCATGATGGTTTTAGTATTACAGAAATTATATCACTCGAAGATTTAGGTTTTTTCAAAAAAGGAACTGCTGGAATCGCAACTGAAAAAGGACTAACTCAATTAAACAAAAAAATATCAGTAAATCCATCTGGTGGATTAAAAGCCAAAGGACATCCTGTTGGTGCAACTGGTATTTCTCAAGCTTATGAGATTATTAAACAACTTCAACACAAAGCCGGCCAAAACCAAGTTAAAAATGCAAAAATTGGCTTAACTCATAACCTGGGTGGCTGTGCAGGAACATCAGTTATTCATATTTTTACAGGAGAATGAATTGTTTGAACAAAGTCCAATTTTAAGATGGAGAAAATATAAACAACAATATACTTTGCAGGCAAATCAATGTATTGATTGCAAAAAAATATACTATCCCAAAATTGCTGTGTGTAAATGTGGATCTTTAAATTTTATAGAAAAAATACTCTGTGGCAAAGGTAAATTATTAACTTTTACTCAAATTAATGTCTCACCCAGAATATATGCTAATAATGCTCCTTATTGCATTGGCATCATAAAACTAGATGAAGGACCTCAAATAATCTCGCAAATAACTGATACAAAATTAGAAGACTTAAAAATAAGTATGCCTGTAAAGGCTGTTTTTAGAAAATATTATTCTTTTAATCATGAAAAAATTATTAATTATGGAATAAAATTCATTCCAATTGATAATAGCTAAATCAAAATTTAAAAAGACATTTCAATATTAATTAAATCCACAATCATTCCCATTTACATTCAAAAAATTATCTCTATAATTTTATTATTAGGGATTTTTAATGGTCGTTATATCTTTTTGGTGGGTAAATTTTATGTTTAATAAAAAAAAAATCATAGTCAATAGTTTTCTTTTTGTAATAGTTTCTTTAAATTTTAGTCTATTATTTTGTAATGATGATGTTGAATCAATCCAAAATTCTAAGCTGATTAAAATTGTTAGCAAACCAGATGATATTTTTTCATTTAAAATAACTTCACCTAAAGATAAACCTTTATGTCAACCATTAATCCATTTAAAATATTTAAAACAGACAAAGCATTCTTCTAATTGGATGTGGATGGCAGAAACAGCTAATAAAAAACAATGTGAAGATTTAATAAATAGATGCTTAACAAATGAACAAAAATATCAAGACGATTTCTTTTGTTTTTATCATGGTCAGCAACTTGAATTTTTATTATTGTATCTTTTATATGAATGCATAACAGAAAAAATCACCAAAAAAAATTATGAAAACTTTTACCCATTAAGACTAGATGAAGATCCAGAATACGATAACATTAAAAATGTTGCTCAATTTATTAAAAAATGTAATTTTAATTTTTTACAGCCTCAGTATTATATGAAAGATTATTGGGATTCCTTAGATACAATTGAAAGTAAACTTAAAAAAAATATCGCTCAAAAATCATTATTAGGTTTTTTTGGATTTTTTAGACTTTTTATATCATCATTAGGATTTTTCATACAAGATGATCAAGATCCTGTCAGAAAACTATTATTATCAGTAACCCCATCATTTTTCGGATTAAATTACCATTATTTTATGAACTCAAATAACGCCTTTTTTGTAAATACTCTAAAAAATATTAAAAAGCTATCTTCCGTACTTGATTTACAATATCTATATAAAAAACATAAAGATGAACTTCAAAAATTACAAAATCTTTTAAACAAAACTGCCAAAAACAAAACGGGAATTTTGTTACAAATTTTTGTTCCTAAAAAATTAATCAACGAATTTATATACAAAGCACGTCCTGGAGGAAGCCCCTATCATAATTTACGACTTGTACCACTTATTAAACCAACAACCGCAGAAGAGCTTAACCAATACTATAAATACCCAAAAACACTCGATTATGAATTTAGAATTATAGTCAACAATAAATTTTTATTAAATCCAAATAGCGATATAAAAATTTTTAAATATTACAATGATCAAACTGAAAATATGAAAACTTTTAATGAAAAATTCGCAGAACTTAGAGATAAAATTTCAGATGATTTAAATCAAAGTAACTTAAACTAAAAACTAACTCATGCATCAATGAAACAAATAAATTTATGTTTAAAATTTACATTTATATTTTTAATTTTTAAAACAAATATATTAAGTTTTAACTACATAAAAATTGACCCCAATTTTAATACAATTGGTTTTAATATTAATAATAATATTACAAAATACGATATTCAAAACTCTCCAACACTTTCTTATTTAAGCATTCCAGAATTTAATCGTCTAGCGTTACAAAACAATTATAAAAAAATATGTACTATAGGTTTTACTAATATTGAAAGCATTATAAATAAAGCAGTTGAAAGAGAAACACAAATACTTGGAACAAATAATAATGTAGTTGTATATCATGCACACAAAAGAGAATTAATTGTTCTTCAAGATATATACAAAAAAATTTATGAAAAATTAAACCAAATAACTCTAAATGACTTCGAATTCTTAAGACTTCCAGATTCTAGTTTTAAATTTCAAAACGGTAATGAATTCATAAGAATGTATGAAAACGAGATTCGTTATAGCTCATTTCCTTTTAATATCTTTGATAATAATCCCAAAATAAATAAACATATAATAGCAACTAATGCTTCAATTTTTGGAAATAGCCTATATTCTGCAGGACATCATATTGGAGAATGCACATTTAAATATTTCATAAAATCGGATAATATAACAAATATAAATATAATTGATCTTTGTAAAAATACCTTTCCACTTTTCAAGCTCTCTAAAGCTTTCAATAAATATAAAAAGCAAATAAATAATCTAATACAATTACTAGCAGAAAATGAATCTACTAAAAGTGGCATCTTACTGCAAATCTTTATTCCAAAAAATATTGCATCGATTTTATATCGATCAAATCCAGGGGGAACACCATATTATAATATTAATTGTAATCATGAAAAATACGCCTTGGAATCTTTGGAATTATATACTAAAAACACAATCCAACTTTTAAATACATCATTTTATACCTTTTATAATAAATTTAATGAATTAGATGAAATACAATTTAGATTATTAATAAACAACACTGAAACATTAAATCCTTATAGTGGAATAAAAATTTTTAGATATATGGTTGAAACACCAAACACAAAAAAATATAAAAGTGAATTAGAAAAATTGATAAATAAAATAACTCAAGACACCAAAATCATAATGGATACAAAACCAATAATTCAAAATTTATGCAAATTTTTTCAAGATAAATATTGGACCCCATTTATAGAAAATAAAGTAATGCCATGTATAAAAAATTACATCTCACAAACCATTGAAAATTTAACAAATGTGTAAAACTTATTTTCACATTTGCATGCAAAATAAAATTCTCTATACTTTTTTAAAAAATATTCATTCATTTTAAAGGAGATTTTCAATGAAGTTATCAATGAAATTGTTATTTTCTGTGTCTTTTTTCATTTTTATTTTAATAAATAAGAATATAACTGCATCTACAAAGGAAAAAATTATGAACGAATATCTTTTTTCATCAGAATCAGTAACAGAGGGGCACCCTGATAAAATTTGTGATCAAATTTCAGATTCCATTTTAGATGAATATCTAAAAAAAGACCCGAATTCAAGAGTAGCATGCGAAACATTGGCTGCAAAAAATGTAATTGTAATCGCTGGAGAAATATCTTCATCAGCCCAAGTTGACATACCACAAGTTGTAAAAGATACAATCACCAAAATTGGTTATACCGATCCTGCGTACGGATTAGATATAAGTACATATAAATTAATCACATCAATTAATAAACAAAGCGACAATATTGCACAAGGTGTTGATACAAGCGCAAAAAAAGAACAAGGAGCCGGAGATCAAGGATTAATGTTTGGATATGCATGTGATGAAACACCTGAATTAATGCCACTACCTATTTCAATGGCACATAAATTAACCCAACGACTCGCACAAGTTAGAAAAGAAAATATTTTAAAATGGCTAAGACCTGACGGAAAAGCACAGGTAACTTTTAAATATATAAATGATCAGCCAATAGAAATAACATCAATTGTTTTATCTACTCAACACGATACTGAAATAACCCATGAACAAATAGAAAAAGAAATTAAAGAACATGTCATATTACCAGTTTGTGAGCAATATTTAACACCATTTACTAAATATTTTATTAATCCAACAGGAGTATTTGAAATTGGTGGGCCTCAAGCTGATTGTGGTTTAACAGGTAGAAAAATAATCGTGGATACTTATGGCGGAATTGGAAGACATGGTGGAGGATGTTTTTCAGGAAAAGATGCAACCAAAGTTGATCGTTCTGCATCTTACATGGCTCGTTATATTGCTAAAAATATAGTTGCAAGCAAAATAGCAAAAAAATGTGAGGTACAAATTGCATACTCAATAGGAATTGCAGATCCAGTATCTCTTTACATAAATACATTTGGTACATCTAATGTAGATGATCAACAAATCACAAAGACAGTTTTAGAAATCTTTCCATTAAAACCTGCAGAAATTATCGAATATTTAGATCTAAAAAACCCTATTTTTAGCAAAACCTCTATTTATGGTCATTTTGGTAGAGAAGATCAAGATTTTACCTGGGAAAAAACAGATAAAATTGAAGAATTATTAAACAAATTAAATCATTTTATTCCAGCAAATAAATCAACCAATGAGTTAGAACAACAAGAAATAACTTCTCAAACAATAATAGAAAAAAATAACGTCGAAGAAATAAGTAAATAATGGCACGATACTTTTAAAAATTATTTACTTTATATAAAAGGCTCATTTACCATTACTAGGTAAATGAGCCTTTTATATTGAGGAACCAAATTTATGCGCAAAGAATTAAGTATAAAAAACATATTACGTCTTACTTGGCCGGCAATAATCTCCTATTCTACTATTATTTTTATTGGCATAATAGATCTTTTATTTATAAGGAAAACAGGAACAATTGCTATCGCAATTGTTGCTACCGCAAATTCATTTATTACAGGCCTATACCAATTTATGGAAGGAATAAAATCCGGAACTACTGTATTAACAGCAAAATATTTTGGAGCTGAAAATAAATTAAAAATCTCAAAAATTTTAAATTTTGCCTTATTTCTAGCATTAATTATAGGTACAATAATTGCAATATTAGCACCAATATTGTCTCATGCTGCTTATTATTTAATTGGTGGAGAAAAATTAAATCATTATATTTATTTTAGATATTTAACAATAAGGTTATACGCTGCGCCATTAGTTTTAATTTTTTATGCAATTTCTGGATTTTTTAATGGACTAAAAAAAACATATATACCATTAATACTTACTAATATAATATTAATATCCAATATTATATTAAATTATGTACTTTCATCATTATTTGCAATCACAAATAACTATACCCACACAATTGCACAAGCAACTTTATATTCATATATCATAGGCATAGTATTTTCATTGTTATTTTTATTTAAAAATAAACTTTCCAAAACCTATTTAAATATAAAAGCAGGATTTAAAAATATTACGTATGAATATAATAGAATTTCTTTTGAAATAAGTATTTATACAGGCATACTATCATTAGCATTACTTTTATTTATATTAATTTTTAGTAAATTAGGGCCACAAGCTTTAGCCATACATCAACTAACATTTCAAATCTTTATGGTTGCTTACTTAATACCGGGGGGATTCCTTGTTTCTTCTTCAATACTAATTGGAAAACTTTTTGGTGAAAAAAGAAACAATTTAATTATTTATGCAACAACTAAAATAATAGCTATATCTATTATCATTATGAGCATTCTTTGTTTAATATTATTCATTTTTTCAGAACCAATCGCTAATTTTTTCAGCCCAAACAATCTATATGTTGCTCGATTAACAGCACAATCAATCCAAATTGTTTGTGCTGAACGAATATTCGGAACAATTTATATGGTTTTAAGAGGAGCCTTGATTGGCGTTGAAGACACAAAATTTGTAGCAATCGCAGGTGGATTTACCAGCTATTTCGTTTTTCTTCCTTTAACTTATATTATTGGTTTTAAAATGAATGTTGGTGTGATTGGTGGATATTTAGCTTTTTTAATTTGGTCTATGATCGATTGTTCAGTTTTTAGTTTTAGATTCTTTGTCATGCAAAGATGGAAAAGCAAAACTTAAACCTTACATTTATCTATTTTTCGTAAATAACGCCAACTCTGTTTAAGCAATGTAATGAAAAAAAAGGTTTTTATGCCCTATAATAGCAGGTTTATTTTCTATAAAATTGTATGCGGTAATTGCAGATAAAACATTAAGAAATAAACCTGATATACTTCGGTGCCTTGA
>WJIY01000018.1 GCA_014730005.1 Candidatus Babelota bacterium
ATCCCACCCGCCCATAGGATGGGAATGGCAGCAGGCAAATTTTGATTCCAATTCCGTTTGTGCCTTTAGATAGATGACCAAAGAGCTACAAACCATAACATCGCATATATTCAACAGCGGGGGATGCAGGAGCTTATAGACATGGACCCAGGAAAAAGTATTATTCCGGGGATAAATACGTAGATCCATACCGCTGCTGCACATATGCGTGTCCGTTGTACGTAATGCTAACGCATAGCCCATGGGGCATACGGCATTATTAACAGCATTTAATAATACCTAAATCATGAGAGAAATAGCTTTAAACAAAGAGGAATTTAAACTATTTGATCAGGACGATCAATTTGGATTTTTCTATGACGAGGATGGATGGCCCAGGAAGGATGGCCATATCACTTTTGATGCTGATGTAGAGGAGTTATATCAAAAATATGATTATATTAGCGTAGATATCAATGACAGTATCTATGGCGTAAAAAAAGAAAAAAAGGAATTGATAATGGAAGGAGTAATAGAAGCCCATGATATTGCCAGGGAAGTAAAAGAATACTAATACAATGTGTTCGACAAACAATTCATCAAAGGAAAGTGCATGGTTAAAGGATAAAAAATATCGATTAGCCGATTTTTTTGATGCACATTGGGATAATTACAAAAAGTCACCTGCTGCCCAGATCCAACCGGAGCAATATAAAGCGGTAAATGCCATTCGTGTATGTCGCACTGAAGCTTTAGGTAAAGATGTATATGCTTGTCCTGAATGTGGTGAAATAACAGAAGTATACCATAGTTGTAAAAACCGTTTTTGTCCTACATGCAGCTGGCAGGATACCCTTGTTTGGGCAGATAAAGTAAAAGACAAGATGCTCAATCTTCCCCATCGCCATGCCATATTCACCTTACCCCATCAGTTGATACCATTAATCAAAAAAAACAGGAAGGAGCTATTGAGTGTATTGATGCGCACAAGTGCAGATACGTTAAAGGATTGGATGTGGCACAAGCACGGTATAAAATGTGGGATTATCTCGGTGCTGCATACCTATGGGGAAAAAAAGGAAAATCATATGCATACCCATATGATAGTTTCCTGGGGAGGGATAAAACCATCCACAGGTGAAATGATAGGGATTAAAGGAGATTATGTAAATTTCAAATTTTTGAAAAACAAATTCCGGAAAAAGTTTGAAGATGCCCTTGTTGAGCTTTATGATACAGGAGAATTGGAACATGAATTTGCTAACCGGATCGTTTTTATGCGTTATTTGAAACGTATCAATGCAAAACATTGGATTATCCATTTAGAGCCTTCCATTACAAATCCAGACAGGGTGATCCGCTATATTGGCAGGTATTCCAAGCGAGCCTGTTTGAGCGAATATAAGATAACCTGCATAGAAGGAGAATACATAAGTTTTCGTTATAAGAATTACAAGCGAAAGGATGTTAATAACAAGCCCATAGAGGAAGAAATAACCTTGCATTACCGGAAATTTTTCCCAAGATTATTACAACATGTCCCATTGCCTTATTTCAGGATAGTACGGTACTATGGAGTTTATTCCAACAGAGCAAGTATACCCACAGAATATCTTTATACAGGGCAAAATTCAGTAGAAAAGCAAAATATAGAAACCTGGGAATCGCTGCAGATAGAAAACAGGGGAGAAAATCCATTAATATGTACCCATTGTGAACAGAGGAAGGTTTATCAATACACCATAATCAGGAAAAAACAGGAGGATAAGGCCAATATATTTGAAAGATCTGTTATAAAAGAATTTGAAAGACAGAAGGCAAATGCTGCATAAATTTTAATGGGAGAGGTATGTCTATTAGATAAAAAAGGCAAAAAATAACCTAAATCAGGCAAAAATTGATACAAAAAGGACCAAAAAAATATAAAATCAGGGATAAAAATTGATCAAAAAGCATTTATCAGGCCAAGTTGAAATACGGAAAAAGGACAATTAAAAATTGAAATTCCAATAAGTAAGAACAAAGCACATACGTACAACAGTGCATATCAACAATAGCCGGTTTATCATGAAGTAACCACACTTTGTATTTTTAGCAATATTCATCCCTGTCACAAAAGGGAAATATTTTTATGCCGGCTACAGTTGATATGCTTAACGTTGCCATGCATTAAAACAAACCTTAGTACAGGTAAATATAAAAATTAGGATTTGTATATTTGAGGAAAAAATGTATTTATGGAGAGCTCAGATATAAAAATTTATCAAACTGATGATGGACAAACAGAAATCCAAGTAAAATTTGAAAATGAAACGGTTTGGTTATCGCAGAGACAGATGGCTCAATTATTCGAGAAAGACACAGATACAATTGGGCTCCATCTCAAAAACATTTATCAATCTGGTGAATTGGAGGAGCTTGCAACTGCCGAGGAATCCTCGGTAGTTCAAAAAGAAGGAAATAGACAAGTAAAAAGAAAGGTTAAGGTTTATAATCTTGATGCAATAATTTCGGTTGGATACAGAGTAAATTCAAAGCGAGGAATCCAATTTAGGAGATGGGCTAATAAAATATTAAAGCAATATTTGCTTAAAGGATATGTGATTGATAAGCAACGTTTAGAGCAACAAAATGAACAACTAAAAGAGTTGCAGGATTCAGTGAAACTATTAGGTAGTGTGTTAAATTATAAAGCATTAACAAATGATGAAAGTACTGGATTACTAAAAATAATTTCCGATTATGCTTATGCATTAGATATACTTGACCAATATGATTACGAAAAGCTTGCTGTTAGAGATACATCAGGTAAGGAAACTTATCAACTAACTTATGAAGAGGCAATAAAGCAGATAAATCTAACAAAAAAATTCCATGGAAACAGTGATCTGTTTGGACATGAAAAAGATGATTCGTTTAAAAGTTCGATAGCTACTATTTATCAAACTTTTGACGGAGTTGACCTATATCCCAGTATTGAGGAAAAGGCAGCTAATTTGCTATATTTTATAATAAAAAATCATTCATTTTCAGATGGTAATAAAAGGATAGCAGCTTTTTTATTCTTGTATTTTTTAGAGAGAAATGGATTGTTATTTGATATCCAAGGGAATAAGCGTATTGCAGATAATGCATTAGTTGCACTGACTTTGATGATTGCTGTTAGCCAACCTGATGAAAAAGACACAATGATAAAAGTAATTGTAAACTTGATAAATAGGAATAATTAACGCATGGCAACAAGCCATCAGCAACAATGCCTCCTATCGTCGGCACATGTTGCTATGGCGAAACGTTTATAGCCAATATATACAAACAAAAATATAGGAGGTATTAATTATGAAAAAGATATTAATTATTTTAATGGTTTTATTACCATTGTTTCTATACTCGCAAACTTATCAATTTAATATAATTGATGAATTTGCCTTAAAAAGTATGAACATATCATATCTGGGATATGATGATAATAAAATAATGATATACGATTCTATTAATAAAAAAGTATATTCTTATGATACATTAGGAGCTTGTTTGGATAGTCTCGCAATAAATAAATATAAAATTAATGGATTAGATTTCTATGAAGATACTTTATTTATATTAAATAATAAAGTTAATAGTAAAAAAGCAACTATTTTTAAGATAAATTACCAAAATGGGGAGATATA
>WJIY01000019.1 GCA_014730005.1 Candidatus Babelota bacterium
AACCTCATAAAGATGTTTTTTGGGTATATTAATATCTCGTGACATTGCTGCACAGTTTTTTCTTTTGCTAGACAAAATTATTGCAAAAACATATTTTATTATTGGTTTTGTAATTAGTTCTAATTGAAACATGTTGGCCATATGAGTTCTCCTTTTTTAATGTTTTTGTTTTTAAATAGGATCGCTCAGATGGCTTTTTTTGTTAATAAAAATCTAAACTTTTTTTACTTTGGGCAAAGTCCTGTATAACTAATTTAACCACTTTAACTCAAACTCAGGTTTAAAAATAGATATATCTACAAGAAAAATAAAAAAACTGTTGTTTTTTACCTGTTTTTTGCTTCTTTAACTATAAAATTGTTAAAGAGAAAAATTATGATATTATTATTTTAATAAAAGAGGATTCTCTGGTGGTTTTCTTGAAGATAAAAAATCTTAATTAAGATGTTCCAGATGTAAACGGCGGTTTTTGTAAAATAAATACATAATTATTTGTATATAAAGTTTTAAATTTTTATTAAAACTTTTGAAGTTAAAACCGCAAGCAATTCTTCTTATAAAAACAATGTATTAATTTTACTTAAACTCAAGGATCATATATAATTAATGAATAAATTAAAATTTGAAGAATTAAACTTATCAAAAGAAGTATTAAAATCTATTTCAAAAATGGGTTTTCAGAATACTACCCCAATTCAAGCACAAGCCATTCCAGAAATAATTTTAGGCCGTGATCTTATTGGTCAAGCTTCAACTGGGACAGGAAAAACTGCAGCATTTAGTTTGCCAGCCATAGAAAAAATTGATGTAAAAAACAAATCAGTCCAGGTTCTTATCTTGTGTCCAACTAGAGAACTTGCAATACAAGTTGGTGTTGAAATAAACAAATTTTTGAAACATAAAAAAGGTATTAAAGCATTAGCTGTTTATGGAGGACAACCAATTAATAAACAAATTTTTGGATTACAACGTGGGGTTCAAATTGTCATAGGAACACCAGGCAGAACAATGGATCATATAAAACGTGGTACATTACAACTTGATCAACTAAAACTTTTGGTTTTAGATGAAGCTGATGAAATGTTAAACATGGGTTTTAGACCTGATATTGAAAAAATTTTAAAATTTATTCCTCAGAAACGACAAACCGTCTTTTTTTCTGCAACAATGTCTCCTGAAATTTTAAAGCTTACTAAACGTTACCAAAATAATCCTAAAATAATAAAAGTTAAAAAAGATAAAAATATACCTACTGATATTAATCAAATTTATTTTGATGTTGATGTTAATAAAAAAACTGATGCATTGATGGATTTAATTAATATAAATAATCCAAAACTAGCAATTGTTTTTTGTAATACTAAAAGAAAAGTTGATCAGATTACCAAAATTCTTAGTCATACCGGTTATCGTGCATCTGGAATACATGGTGACATAAAACAAACAAAACGTGATAAAATAATGTCTAAATTTCGTAGCGGAAAAATCAATATTTTAGTTGCAACAGATGTTGCCGCCCGTGGAATAGATGTTCCAAATATAGATATTATTTTTAATTATCAACTTCCCGAAGATGCAGAAATATATGTTCATCGAATTGGAAGAACAGGCAGAGCGGGAAAAGCAGGAACCGCTTTAAGTTTAATATCCCGCAAAGAATTATATTTGCTTCGTAATATTAAACGTTATACAAAAATAGATATCATCGAGCAACAATTGCCAAATTCAAATAAGTCAAATATTTCTTTCTCCCCACAAATAAATATTCCTAATTACAAATACCTAGAAAAACGAGCTCATCAAATCTTTGGAAGAATAAAAATTAGTTTAGATGAAGACGAATTATCTGGATATTTAAAAATTATGAACAAATTTATTGATAATAATAGTTCATCATCTAATGTTGCAGCCGCATTACTAAAAATGATCATCGACTTTGATCATAAAAAGATACAACGAAGCAAGCTATATTAAAATTTTTTATTTTTAAATTTTATATTATTAGGGTCTCAAGCTTTACACCCAGACCCTTTTGTTTATTTTCTAAATTTTATTCAGCACTGTACCAACAACCCAATCTCAAACGATATTTTCCACTAATTCTAATTGGCTTATCAGCATCAATTAAATCTTTATCCTTTTTTTCTTCCCCTTCTTTAGCCTTGGTTTCTTCTTCAACCTTAACCGCATTAACAACATTGCCTTGCACATCTAAATTTATTTCCTCAATTTGTACATTTTTATCTTCAACTGGTTTTCCATAAGGTTCTATATAAAAAACATCATCATGTTTAACTAATACAGGCTTAGTTTTATCCCATTCAACTTTTACTTCAATCTTATCGCCATTAAATTTTTCACCAATAACCTCTATTTTTGATATATAAACTTCATCTGTATCTTTTGTACTTGGCAAAGAGACCCCTCCTATTTGATTAGGAGGGTCAATATTTCTTTGCCCTCGAGGACCTAATTTTTCTTCCTTTTTATTAAATAAATATTTGTCACCACCTTGAGCTGCATCTTTTTCAGCCTCTATCATTTTACCATTTCTAACAATTTTATAATAAATATCAGCGCTATAAAAAACAACCTTCGTTTCACGCTCATTTTTATCTTCAGCTACAACATTACAAAATTTTAAATTTAAATCTCGAGCACTCACATTGATAACAAATAATGAAAAAAAACACGATATTAATAATACCTTCTTCATTACTCTCCCTCTCTTTTTTAAAAATTTATAAATATACAAATGCCCCTAAAAATTAAAACTAGAATTTTTTATACTAAATTAATATACCCTTCAATTAAGATTATAAAAAAAACAATTGACGAATTGCAATATTATTCAATTTCTGATTTTTATTTATAAAATAAGAAATTTCGACATTTTTTACACAAAATATTAAGTTAACTATATTTATTTTTTGACTTGTCGTCCTTTTTTATTTAATATTTAGTTGTATTTTGCAGGGGCGGATAGCTCAGCTGGTCAGAGCACCTGCCTTACAAGCAGGGGGTCGCAGGTTCAAATCCTGCTTCGCCCACCATACTAAGTCACAGCTATGGACAACAAAAAACTGCCTTTATCACTTCGAAACTATGCCTGACAGACCAATCTGCAAAAAGTTATTTTTAATTGTATTGAAAATAATATTTTCCTTTGATATCATATCGATAACGTTCCTCGGTAGCTCAGTTGGTAGAGCAAACGACTGTTAATCGTTGGGTCGCAGGTTCGAGTCCTGCCCGGGGAGCCATTTTTATTTTATCCCAATTATGATTTGATAACCATCTGAACAAATCAACAAGATATTTTTTTATAAAAAATCGACTACTTCTTTTTCCTTAACATTGGAAGACCGGTTCGTTTGTTTTCCACAACTTCATATCCAGCGGGTATTGCATTAAGTACATTACTTCCAGCCTCTCCAGCAAAGTAATAAATTTTTTGCTTGCGATCACCCTTAAGTTTAACTTCCTTTGTGTGTAGAAAATATGTTTTTCCGCTCTTTTTGGATTTTACGCTAAATGCCATAATTATATCTCCTTTAAATAAAAATCCGCCCTTATGGGTTATTACAATAAATACATGTTAATACATTAGTCTGAAAAAAGTCCAACTAATATGGATATGCACTAAAGAATAAAAATTATAAAATAAATCTTCGACACACAATATCTCTAAAAACATGGATAATTCTACCGTTTATTTATTAATGTTCTAACATATTTTTTAAATTATCTAGAAAAAAATAGGATTTTGTATAATATTACTCTAGACATTCAACCAAAAAATTGCGAAAATAATTCAACAAATAAAACTCCTAGAGTTTTGTGGGGCTGTAGCTCAGTTTGGTTAGAGCGTTCGCCTGTCACGCGAAAGGCCGCGAGTTCGAGTCTCGTCAGCCCCGCCACTTTGATTCTCACTTCAATTTTATCATTAAATCAAACGGCTTTTGTACGTCGTAGACGATCTTTTTATCTTTTTGACAAACGTTCTGAAGTACTAGAAGACGTTTTCCTTTTGGCAAACTTAAAATGTATTTATAGGCTTCACTTCCCGCTGTAAAAACTGAAGCGATATTTGAAGCAAACACGAGAGCACCTACGGGACTGCAAAAATTAACTGCTAAATTTAATCCACCGCAAAGAACAAGATCTTTAAAAAATTCACCCGGGTTTTCTTTAAGTTCATTATAAAAAAGTTCTCCTCCCCCAAGAATTCCTTACATAGAGTTAGAATTTTTATTCTAAACTAACTTTACATCCAGTTACCGATTGAATCAAACCCGAATTAGCTATAAAATTAGCTTTTGGGTCCCCTGTAATTTTCACATTTATTAAATTATTTTCATCTAAGAAAATATCAATGTTTCCTTTGAAAAAATCAAATTTAATAGCTTGTATGTTTATTTCCTGAATTAAAAAAAAATCAATTTCAACAAACACTGTATTATGTTTAGAATCAATCCATTTTTGTGGAGGGTAATCTGCATAATATGGTAAACTACAAATAATCGATATTTTATTACCCTCATTTGTTATATTTATTTCAGAAATATTTACATTTTTAAGTTCTGGAACTTTATTATATAATTTTTTAATAAAAAAGTTATTTTCTAAAATTTCATACCACATATAAATTCTCCTGTACTATTTATCAAAAGGATAATGTTTTTTTGTTCCGTCAACATCCCCAGTTCGTCGATTATTTATTGGTCTAACATTAAAATGAGGCCCTTGATTTCCAAGTTTATGTCCAGCTCCATGATCTTGTATTATAATTTTATCGTCATTTTTATTTTTGTAATAATATTCCTTAGTTTTTATTATATTTCCATATTTATCTTTTATTTTTTTTCCTCCTCTTGATTCAGATAAACTCATATCTTCAATTTTAACTTTTTCCGGTTGCTGAGATACAGGAATATTAGCATCTCTTTTTGCCTGTCTAAAAGCAGCTCTTCTAGAATTTTTTGCCTTCTGAATATCTTCCGCAACTTTATTAGCAGCAGAAGCCAAATCTTTTTCTTGTTCAACTAAAGACGGATTAGCTTTTAATATTTTTATAGCTTTTTGACTTATCTTTGGTCCAAATTTTTTAGCAAGCTGAGTATAAACCTTTAAACCATCAACAAACTTTTCTGCTATTAAAGCATTTTTTAGAATACCTTTAACAATCTGAAAATTTGCCGTTGCAACTGATGAA
>WJIY01000020.1 GCA_014730005.1 Candidatus Babelota bacterium
TCTCTTTTTGTTTGTTTACTCATTTGAAATTTTTTATCCATTTTTCACAGTTTTTAATAATTATTAACTGTGATTATGGTCAGATTTCTAAATGAGTAAACGTATCTGCTTTCACTTTGATTTTACATGAGTTAATTCGGAGCTATTGATTTTTTCAATGGAACATGCGAAACTTCATATATTCGCGAAACGTTATCGGAAATAACAAATTTATTCATTTATAGTTATCAAAATGCCAGTTAAAAATATGTTTCAAAACAAAAAAATCTTACCAGTCTTAATTATTGTAGCGACTCTCTTGCTTATTTTTCTTACATTAAACTTCATTTGTTATTTAAATAAAACCAAGGTAAGTCCATTAATAAAAGAATGTTCTAGATGTAATAATAGTGCTCCATTTTTTTGTTCTGAGCGCAACAATGAATCAAACTGCGATAATTGTAACTACTGTTTAAAAGATAGTTGTGTATTTAAATTGAAAAACTTGATACCATAAATTTTTCACATCCGATAACACGGTATGGGCTTCGATGATTTTTTCTCAAGCTACTTTTTAAATAAAAATCATGAAACCAATATCCTCAAAAATATACATATTCAGACTGTTTCAAAATATTTTTGGCTATTTTTCTAATACATTTCTCTTGATTGGAATGATGGCGTATATAGGCTTTTTTTCTTATAGAAAATGGTAATACTGGAGAAATCGGAAGTGAAATTGAAAAAACAGTTTTAATAAAAATTGGCATTATCGTTTTTATTGTAATAGTTGCAATAAAAATATTGAATTTTTTTAATCAAATATTTACTTTTGTTTATCATAAAATATATCTAGAAGATATTTTAAAACGCAACAATTCAATAATTCATGCTTTTAAAGTTTCTTTTAAGTTATATTGGTCATTTTTGAAATTAAATTTGTATAAATATAAACTTAAAAATATCGATTTTTATTTAGATAAATATCAAAAAGGGCAATAAAAAGATTTTTTATTTAAAGGTAGCAACTATATCGCTAATTATTTATCAGGTGTAATAGAAACAAAAGCATTGCTTGAAGAAAAAAAATCTGATGATTATTCTCTTAATAATTTGTTCCAATTTTTATTTTCTAAAAGTGACTTACTGTTTAAATCATTATATTTAGAGAGATACGCCTTAATAAAACATAAAAATCTTTACTTTTTGAATCCAATCATTATTACGCCTTTTAATTTTTAACTTAAACATTATGAAAAAAACACTCTTAATTTCAATTCTCGGACTAGCTTTTATTTTATCAGCTTGTAGCCAACAACCATCGACTAAGGATAATGATAAAGTATCCGAACCAGAACAAAAGGTATTTATTGATCTAAAAGAGAAAGGATCACAAGAACCTGAAAAACCAAATTCAACAGAAAAACCAGAGAACATTAAAGAAGATATGTCTGGATGGCAAAAATACGACAAAGAGATTAGTAATTTAGTTAAAAACAATTATTTTAATGGCATAACGAGTCCTGATATTATTAGTTGTTCCAATAATATAAAAGATGAAGTAAAAAGTACTGAAAATAAAATGAGTTTTTACGGGGGAAGAACTGTTAATGGATTAAAATATGATAAAAAAAATAATTGTATTAGATGGAATAAAGATTGTGAAGAAGAAATTTTAAATTCAGAAGAAAAACAGATTCAGAAAATAATTAATAGAAATAGATTTAATGTCATCAATGGTTGTTTATACGACGGGCAAAATAAAGCTTTAAAATATAATTTATTTGCATACACTCATACAGACTTTTTTGGGCAAAAAACAGATGGAATAGGAGAGGCTGCGAATGAGTGGTTTAGATTTGAGCATAACAACAATTTGTATATTTTTTTGAAAGGAGGTGCGGGATGTGGAGGTTGTGTTTTTAACGGTCCTTATTTAATAATAAATTTGAATTCGGGTGCAATTAAGGGTGAATATTCTGATTTACCTTATTTACCTTATTTAGTTTTATCTCCCAATAAAAAAATGGCATTAGAAGCTAATTGGGATGAAGGTAATAATACAAAAATCTATTTGTTTGATTTCATAACCAACAAGAGAGAAAAGCTGATATTTGAAATCCCCAAAGATAAATCTATTCTTGTTCAAGGTCACGGAGTATATTTAATGGAAGATGCTGTAATCTGGGTAGATAACTCCACTGTAAAAATACAACTATACGAACAAGCTACCGATGGTTATGCTAAATCTGAATATATAGATAATGTTGGTATACAATATTTTAAAGCTGGAGAACCAGTAATAGTTAAAATTGATAATTAAAATGGGTTTTTGTATAGGAAAAATATACAAGAGTCATAATTAAAAATAAAGACTGGCATTACCTTTTACACTTGAACAATTTTTATCAGTAATTGAACAGTACAATATCTCAGTTTTTCCTTTGCAAATAGTATTGCTGATTATACCTGTACTAATTTCTGGGTTCATTATAACTTAACAGCGAACATCTGTTTCACAGATTTCACCCCTTTGCCAATATCAAAGTATATGAAATCAGTTTATCAAAATTTTGTGCTCAAATAATTTTTAAAAAAGAACGCACAAAACTTGCAAGTATAAGTGAAAGGTTATATGAAATCGTGCTGATTTTTTTAATATATAATCATAATTAATTTGACATAAAATTATGAAAGAACAAAGTTTTTCACAATCAAGTGAGCCTATACAAAGCTCAAAAAATATTTGGATAACTGTTGTGGCTGTGATTGTTACTGCTTTAATTGTCGGCGGTGGAGTTTATGCGTGGCAAAGATTAAACCTAAAAAATACTGAGCAAAGTCTGCAGCAACAGATTTCTATGCTGGAAAATCAATCAAAGGAGCTTAAAGAACACCAGAATATTCTAAAAAATCAATTAGACGAGCTTAAAAAAAACCGCAATATTAATGACCAACAAGCAAATACGCCGCCTGCCAGTAATATGGAAACTACAAATAGCTGGCAATTATTCCAAGATAATGAAGTGGGATTTTCATTAAAATACCCGAAAGATATTATTTTAAATCAAAATCAAGACACTTCTTTATCATTAACTATAAGAAGCGAAAAAATTGATTCCTTGGACTATCCAATGAGCTATGACAAAGAAACGGCAAAAAAAGATCAGCAAGCATTAATCAAGGGAAATTACGGTAAGGGACCAGATCAACCTTTAGATATTTCCAAAAAAGTTAGAAATATCGGACCTATCAATGGACAAGAATTTATAGTTATTTCCAGATTTGAAGTTTGCGACATCAAGTTTGAAAGAAAGTTGATATTTTATCATAATGGCTATCAAACAGTTATTACATTATATGGCAATAAAGATAAAATCATTTCTAATAATCCTCAATATTTTAAGACAGACCGGGGAAATTGCGGAAATATAAAAATATGGAATTTTGATAAAAAAGAACAATTTTACCAAGACTTAATTAATGGATCACTATCAAAAGATGCTCAGACCTGGTTTAATCTATTTGATGACATTGTCAATACGATAAATATTTAATAAGGAATTATCTAGCTACTATATCCGGTTCCACAAAATAGACTCAATTATTTTTAAAGGACTGTCCATTTTGCTCCACCCAAATTTTTTTGCCTACGAGTGTATTAGTCTCAATATCTTCCAATAAATAAACGAAAATGCTAAATTATGCGTAAATACTGAGAAATCCGGCAAAAAACTTCGGATACTCAGAAACGTTATACGCAATTCAAAAAATATTTTTTTTGAAGTAAAATGAAGATAAGCTTTCTAAAAGAAATAAATTTAATCTAATTTTTTCTTTATTTATAGAGGGGGATAATATTTGTTTTTTCTCCACTTCGTTCCGAAAA
>WJIY01000021.1 GCA_014730005.1 Candidatus Babelota bacterium
ACCGATATTGAAGTTGTGTTTGTTTGCTACACCGAAGTATTTTCCTACATCATCACTTTCGGTTGAATCTTGATAGAAAACTGTTGCTTGGAAATGAGCACCGAAGCGATCACCTTTTTCCATTTGAATTAATTCATTCCATACAGGTGTATATTGCATTGCCAAATTAGGGTTTGAAGATCTAGGAAGTAAGACTGTTTTATTTGTTGCTGCATTAATGCTACTTGCGCAAAGAGCGATTAAAAGCAAACCTTTTAGAAGTTTGTTCATAACCTTTTTCTCCTAAAGTTATAAAGATAAACTTATTACCAACACTTCTCCGGGAAAAATTTTCGTCAAACAATTTAAATTTGTTTAACTGAAAAATTATGTAAAAACCAGGATGTAATTTTTGTAAGACAAGGATGAAAAAAATTATTTTCGGGTTTTAATTAAATTGAAAATATAGATTGTTTAAACTTCCTCCTTTCTTACTTTATTAATTTCCACTATTCGACACCTACCCTACCTGTTTGTGTTTGAAATTTTTAGAGCATAAAATTTTTGCAAAAATCGCTTCTAAAAGTTATATGCAAGATGTATTGTAAATTTTCGATACTAATGTTAACTGTTCTGGATGGAGATATCAAGAGTTTTTTTTATTTATTTTTATTCCAATTTCATTTTGGACTCAGATTTTAGAGATGATTTTGTTTTAAGATGATGAATTTTTTTATTTTTAAATATATATTTATGTATATTTAAAGATACATATTTTTTTTAAAGGAAATTTGTATGGAATTAATTTTTTTAATAATTTTTGTTCAAATATTTTTTGAATCATTTCCTGTAAGTAGCTCAGGTCATGTTGAATTGGTTAAAAAAATTTTCGCAAAATCCTCAAATTCAATTCCTAATTTTTTTGATCATTTTTTACACGGACCAACTTTGTTTATTTTAATGATCTTGTTTTTCAAAGAGTGGTTTTATCCTTGCAAAAAATTAATAAAGGGGATTTTTAATAAAAAGTTTTCGCAAAAAGATAGTTATAAAAGTTTACTTAAAATATTTTTTAAAATATGTAGTTACCTTTTAATTACAACCTTATTTGCGTTATTTGGATGGTTTTTTGTACAAACAAAATTAAATAAAATCGATTTATTTGCCGCCAATATAAGCTTATTAATAGGCTTTTTTATAACAATGACATTTCTGTTTTCATTATTGTTACAAAAATATTTATATAAACATTTTTATAAATATCAAAGGGTTTTTTTTAAAATTCACAAGGGTTTGACAATTGAAAAAGTTGTGATTATTGCTTTGGTGCAAATGTTAGCTTTAGTTCCTGGAATTTCTCGCTTCGCAGTTGTTTATTGCACAAGTAGATTGCTTAAAGTTCCATCTAGGCGAGCATTCCAATTTACATTTTTAATACAAATTCCATTAATTGTGCCAGCATTTTTTTTAGGTTTTATCAAATTAATTAGTTTTCAGAATTTTGAGAAATATTTTAATTTTTCCGTTTTTGTTACAATTTTAATTTCAACTTTTTTTGCATATTTTGGATTACTTTGGATGCAAAAACTTTCGCAAAAAAATAAAATAGGTTTTTTGGGCTTTTATCTATTTGTACCGATTGGAATTTTAGTATGGTTGATTTTGGCATAATTTAACACAGGTTTGATAACTAAAGATTAAAAATAAAGTGCTTATGCAGAATAATTTTTCAAGCAACGCCTCCTTTTAATACATCTGACTGCACTAAAGTTACAATAGACTGTTTCACGTTTTTGCCAAGGCTTTGACAACACAAGGCAAAGCAAATAAGGTATGGGGATTTTTATTTTTTGTACCAAAATTAATTTAACTATTTTTGAAATTATAAGTTATAAAATTTATGTTAAATTATGTTTGCAATAGTTGGTTTTGTATAGAATCTTATTAACTGTGCCATTTGATTATCAGATTTTTCAACTAATTGGGCTACTTCTAAAGCTGTTAATGGTTGATTGCCTGTTTCGAATGAATTATTTAAAATTTCTGCTTCATTACATAAATGGTATAAACTTTCATCATAAAAGGTTCCTTTATAATTAAAATTAATTTTGGCGGAATAATTTTCCATTATATGACCAGTTAAATTTAATAAGCTTTTCTTGGTATTCAATAGCTCTCTTGTTTGATTCATTATTTTTATTAGATTATGAATTATTTTTAAAAATTTTTGTCTAATTGAATTGTCAGTTATATACAGTTTCAAACTTTCAACTATATAATCTTCAATTATGAGTTTTTCCTTATTTATTAGTTTGCTAATTAAATTTAAAATTTTTTGTTTATTTTCTTTATTTGATAAGAGACCATTTAAATATTCAGTTAAGTCTTCAATTATGAGTTTTCCCTTATTTTTTAGATGGATTAAATTGCTTTGTGTTTCAACAAAAGAGCAACTTAATAAAAATAATATGGTTCCTTTTACAATTTTATGATTATTTTTTTCATCGTATGTTTCTATTTCTATAATGTCCTTTAAACTCAAATGTTCATTTAAAAAAAACCAATCAAAATATTGAACATTAGATGTTTGTATTAGAAAAAAAAATATTAATTTATTTCCTTTTTTAAAATAATTATTTGTAGAAAGAATAAGAATGTCAAAAGCATGAAGAGGAATTTCTAATTCATGCAGCCATATATTGAAAAACTGTAAAAACATAAATTCTTTTACGCTAAATTGTTTTATTTTATCAATAATTTTGTTACATAAATCATTAAATTTTTTTGTGCAATAATCTTTATTATTTTGACGTATTTTGCATATATATTTAAAATCACTTAGGAGGTTCCTTGTTTCTGTCAATTTATCTGGAAATTTTATTTGTTGCTTGGTTGAATTTGTCAATGAAGATTTTATTGTTTTTTGGGTGATATTATTTGCAGTAATTAAATTTTTATTGTCCAGCATTGATTTAAAATTTTTTTTTATATCAAGGATGGAATTTGGCATAATTTTATTGCAAGTTTTTTTATGCTTAATTTGCTTAATTGCAAAAGAATTATTTTGATTTTCAGTTGCAAATATATTAATAAATATATTTAATATATTTAAACTCAAAAAAAGAGATAACATTTTTAGTTTGATTATATTATGTATATTCACTTTTTCTTTCTCCCAAAAATTAAGTTGTATTTTTGCATTTTACAAAAAAAATGATATTTAGTTATACAATTTATACGTTTGATTGTTTTGTTTGGCCTTTTGGAATTTTGTTGTTTATGGCACAATTTATTAAAATTGCCATTCGGTTATCCCATTTTTCGATTAGTTTGGCTATTTCTAAGGCTGTTAAATGTTTGTCATATTTAATATTATTAAAAACTTCAGGGAAAATATTATATAAGCCTTCTCCGTAAAATGTTCCTTTATAATTAATATCAATTTCAGTAAGATATTTTTTAATTATGTGGTTAGTTAATTTTAATAATTTTTCTTTTTTGTTGGATAATTCATTTATTTCTTTTTCTTCTTCAGGAGTTAATTTTTGTTTGCTGTTTATTTCGATTTGTATTTCTACAAAAGAGCAACTTAATAAAAATAATATAGATCCTTGTATAATTCCACGATTGTTTTTTTCATCATACATTTCTATTGTTGCAATGTCGTTTACATTTAAATATCTATTATGAAAAAACCAATCAAAGCATTTAGTATCAGAGATATTTATTAAATAAATAATTATTAGATTATTACTACCATCTGTTAGTTCATCAATCTCAGATAAAATAAGATTATCAAAAGATTTGAGAGGAATATTTAATTCAATTAGCCAGACATAAAAAAATTGATTAAGCATGTTTTCTGATTCGCTAAGTTGTTGAATTTTTTTAAAAATATCTTTACATAAATTTTTAAAAGTTCCTGCACAAAAATTTTCATCTTTTTGTCGTATTTCATATAGATATTTAAATGTTGTTAATTGTTCTATTAGCTCGTCATCTATTTCTTCATTTGGTAGTTTAGTTTCTTGTTGAATTGTATTTTTAAAGGATAAAAGTTGTATTAATTTTGGAACAAAATTATTGATAGAAGTTGAACTTTTATTGATATTGATTGATTGAATATTTTCTTTATCAGAACTAGAATTTTGCATAATTTTATTGCAATTTTTTTTAGTATTAATTGTAAAAATATAATTTGGATTCTCAGTTGCAAATGTATTAATAAATCCATTTAATATTATTAATATGGTCAATTGCCAAAATAAAAAGCAGATATTTTTTTTGATTTTATTATTCATATTCTCCCCCTGACGAAATATAATTTTGCAAGTTATATAATTATTCAATTTAAACGCATAATAACAATTTAAAGAATCTCAAAATAAAACATGTAAATAAATAAATTATTAAAAAAGTGCTTATTTTATTATTAGATAGATAATTCACTTTAAAAAAAATTAAAAAAGAATATTGGGTTTTGGATTTGCAAAATTGCAGAAAAATTATTAATCAGGGGCGGTTTAAACTAATTGTAAAAAGCGAAAACAATCTTTTATAGAAAAAATGATAATAGAGATATAAAATGTAAATTAAAGTAGATTTATTTTAAATGTGGGAGTGGTATGATGTTTTATAATAAAAAGAAAAAAAATGCATTTAAGCTAGCAAAAAAACAGAGCAAAAAATTATCTTACAAACGTGAAATTATTGGAATTTTAATTTTAGCATTTTTTTCTTTTTTGATTATTTCTTTAATATCTCATGATCCAAAAGATGTCTCATGGTTTTATTTTTCAACAATTCAACAAAAAATTGTTAATTGGGGTGGAATTATAGGTGCAAATATTTCAGCATTGTTTTTCTATTTTTTTGGAGAGGCTGCATATATTTTGGCATTTTTGCTTTTATATGCAGCTTTTATATTTTTACTTAAAAGAACTTTTAGACAAGAATGGGATAAATTTTTTGCTTTATCATTGTTATTATTTGCAAGTAGCGCACTATTACAGCTTTATAATTTAGATTTTTCAAAAAACTATGCTGGTGGTTTGGTTGGTGATTTTTTATTAAATTTTATATCCAAATTTTTGGGTTTTTGGGGAACGAATATTTTATTGTTAGCGGTTTTGACTATTAGTATAGTTGTTTTTTTTAGAATATCTATTTTTAAAGTTGCGCGTTTTTTAATAAATCTTGCTGTGAAGTTTTTGAAGTTTATTGCCAAAAAAATTTTTGTTTACTGTGTAAAAATAATTAAATTTATCGCTGAAAAAATCAAAAACTTTTTTAAAGATATTTTTAGTAAAATTTTTTCTATTTTCAAAAAGGGTGGTGATCAGGGTACATATGTGCATGTTGGAAAGTTGAGCAGTATATTCGGTTGGCACAGAAAAAATAAGCAAGAAGAATATAATTTTGAAAACAACAATTTTGATAATAGTCAAAATGAAACAGCGCAGACAGAAAAATTTTGGGATTCACTTTCTAAATTAGAACAAGACGATTTACAAAATTTTGAAGAGCAAAACAAGACTGAATCGCTTTGGGCAAAGAAACAAATTTTTAATAATTCGTATACTCAAAAATTTGGTAATTATGAATTTGTTTTTTTACCCAATACAATTTTTGAACAAAATATTTTTACAAACCAAGAAATTTGTAAGTTTCTGTTAGAAACTGAAAAAATTAAAAAAAATATAAAACAAAAACAAAAGAAGTCTATTCCAAAAATTGAATATGATTTACCAAGTTTAGAAATGTTTAGAAAAACAGAATCTATTGATGATAAAAGTTTTAAAAAATCAATTGAGAATGAATGTTTAAAAAGAGCAGAAAAACTTGAAGAAAAATTAAAACATTTTGGAATTAAGGGCAGTGTAAGTGCTGTTCGACCTGGCCCTGTAATTACTTTGTTTGAATATAAACCAGAAATTGATAGCAAAATTAGCAAAATTGTAGCACTTGAAGATGATTTAGCTTTAGCGTTAACTGCTATGAGTATAAGAATTGTTGCACCAATTCCAGGTAGAAGTGTTGTAGGTTTTGAAATTTCTAATCAGAAGCGACAAGGAGTTTTTCTTTCTGATGTTTTGATTAGTGAAGAGTTTGAAGAATTTGAAGGTGAATTGCCAGTAAATTTAGGAGTGGATATAGTAGGTCGACCAGTGGTTGAAGATTTAGTAAGCATGCCACACCTTTTAGTTGCAGGTTCAACAGGATCAGGAAAATCGGTTGGCTTGAATGCAATGCTTGCAGGATTGTTGTGTAAATTACGACCGGATCAATTGAAATTGATTTTAATTGATCCTAAAAGATTAGAATTTTCTCCTTTTGCAGATATTCCACACTTACTTTTTCCAATTGTAACTGATCCTAGAAAGGCTGCACCGGTTTTAAAATGGTTGGTACAAGAAATGGAAAAACGATATGACAAGATGGCCCAAGTTGGTGTTCGCAATATTGTTGAATATCAAAAATTAATAAAAAAATCTGATGAGCATGAAAATATGCCATTCATTGTCTTAATGATAGATGAGTTAGCGGATTTGATGATGGTTGCAGGAAAAGATGTTGAAATGCAAATTGCAAGAATTGCGCAAATGGCAAGAGCCGCAGGAATTCATATGATTGTTGCAACACAACGTCCATCTGTTGATGTTGTTACAGGACTAATCAAAGTCAATTTTCCAAGCAGAATTGCTTACAGAGTTTCATCTAAAATTGATTCAAGAACAATTGTTGATTGTCAGGGAGCTGAAAAACTTTTAGGAAAGGGTGATTTGCTTTATATGAATTCCGCTTCATCGGATTTAAAACGAATACATGGTGCTTATATATCGGAAAAAGAAATTGTAAGTTTAACAAGCCACTTAAGATCTCAAATGCAACCCTCTTATTTAGATTTAAATGAAGAATTGCGCAAAGTTAGTAGACAAGAATTAGAAGATTTTGAAGATGATCTTTATCCAGAAATTATTGAATTTATAAAAGATCGTGATGAAATTTCTATTTCACAATTACAAAGATTTTATAAAATTGGTTTTAATCGATCCGCAAAAATCATTGAACGTCTTGAAATGGACGGAATTATTGCACCCGCACAAGGAAGTAAGCCAAGAAAAATTTTGAGGACATAAGTTTTATATTTAGTCTTGATGTATTCATTTTTTATAAAGTATTTTTTTAACCTTGTTTTTTTATAAAATCAAGAATAAAAGTTTTCCTGTCTTCTATAGTTAATTTAGGGACGCGAATAACTGAATATCCATATTCACCATATGCTTCAATTAATTTAAAAAATAATTCTTCAAGTTCTTCTTTTTTTTCCAGTCTTACTTCATCTGTGCAATATTCATTAAGAGGTTCAAATATAAAAACAAAATTAAAAAAGTCTCTTTTTATATTATTTACTAATTCTTTTGGTGGTTCATGTTTATTAAATTTTGAATAGGCAAGCCCATCGATTATAGATCGATCTAAAAAAACGATTTCCTGTTCGTCTATGTTGGCAATTTTATATTGATCCTCTATTTGTTTTTCTACAATTTTTTTTTGAAAAATAGCTGGATTTTTATTTGGATTTTCAAATCCTTTTTTGAGGTCATTTTCAATTATTTCGGTTGCAGCTTCCGGAAAAATTGTATATCCATCTTGTTCAAGACGGTTTAAAACACTAGTTTTACCTGTTTTTGGAGCTCCGGTAAAAACACAGATTATTGGTTTGCAAATAGTTGAATTAACAACAAATACGATAGCAGATAAAATAAAAATTATTTTTAAATTTTTCATTAAATTTTTCCTCTTAGTTTAATTAAATTGTTTTTAAAACATTAATGACCGGTGTGAATGGAGGAGGGCGTTTTTAATTTTTTTCTTGCTTTTTAAAAGGAACTTTTTTTTGAATTATTAATAGTTGATATAAAAAATGTTCTTTTTTTTAAAAAATTAAAATTTTCATAAACATTTCTCAATTAATTTAAATTTTCATTTTTAATATGGGATGATTTTATATAAAATAAGATTAAATTTGTCAACTTTTTAAATAGATTTTATGGGAAAAATTTATGCATTTAAGTGAACGCTTTTTACAGTTATCTTTATCTAAAGCAGAATTCAAATTTTTTAATAACAAATCACAACTTCCAGTGAAAAAATTTTTTGAAAAAAATGAGATTGAAGAGTTTTCAATTGATAGTAGAACGATAAAGAAAAATCATTTATTTGTGGCTTTAAAAGGTGAAAAAATTGATGCGCATCAATTTTTAGAGGATGTTTTAAAAATCGGCGTTCAGATTTGCATTATCAATAAAAAAAAAGAAGATCTTTTAAATTTAATTGATAAAAAGTTGTTGCAAGAAAAATTATTCATTTTAGTTGATGATACTTTATCTGCATTAAAAAATCTTGCGAAAAATTGGAGGCGGCAGTTTAATTATCCAATAGTTGGTATAACTGGTTCGATTGGAAAAACTACAACAAAAGGAATGTTCGAAAGTATTGTGAAAAGTGCAAGATATTCTGCTTATGTTTCTTATTTGAATCAAAATACAGTTATTGGATTAAGTCTTAATATTTTAAAGCTATCTAACAAGTATAAGGTTGGTGTTTTTGAATTAGGAATAGATTCTGCAGGTGAGATGGATCAATTGGTTGATATTTTAAAACCGGATATTGCGCTTATAACTTGTATTTCTCATTCACATATGTTGGGTTTAGGGGGCTTGAATAATATTGCAAAGGAAAAAAGAAAAATTTTTAAATATTTTAAGCCAGATAATTTTGGAATTATTTTTGGTGACCAAGAGATTTTAGATCGTTTCAGCAGAAACTTTCCTATGATTAAATTTGGTTTAAAAACTAAAAATCAGATACAAGCAAGAAAAATTAAAATTATTTCAGGTGATTCTGATAATTATGAATTTAAAATTCAATTTGTTTTAAAAGTTTATAAAGCAAAAAAAACAGTTTATTTGCAGGGAAATAATTTAGGTTTTGTAAAAAATGCTTTAGCTGCCAGCGCAGTAGCGAATCTTTTGAATATAGATATAGACAATATTGTTAAAGGATTAGAAAAATTTTCAAGTATTAAAAATAGATTTGAAAAGAGAACTTTAAAAAATTATCAAGGCATTGTTATAAGTGATTGTTATAATGCAAATCCCGAAAGTATGAAAGTTGCTTTAAATGCTTTAGGACGAGTAGAAACAAAGAATATTAAAATAGCAATTTTAGGTGATATGCTTGAGTTAGGTTCAAGAACTACATTTTGGCATAAAAATATTGGTAGATTTTTGCATAAAGTGGGCGATATTGATTATTTAATTTTGGTTGGAAAAGCTGCTCAGCAGATTTCAAAAACATCTCCTTTAAATTTTAAAACAAATTGTGTTGAAAATTGGCAACAGGCACAAAAGCATTTAGAAAATATTTTAAAATATAACAAAAATAATAAAGCAATAGTATTAGTTAAGGCATCAAGAGGGGTATTGCTTGATCGACTTATTAAAGAAATTAGCGTTTAGTGCATTTTTGTTTCATAAATTTAAGTTTCTTGTCTGCTTTTTTAAAAACAAGTAATTTAATAATGAAAACATTTCAATCGTTATTAGGTTTTTTGCTGCATTGTTTTTTTTCAATTATAAAATGTTTTTAAAAGGAGATAAGATGGATAATGCAAAAAATAGCTTATTTTGTGAACATGATCTAAATTTGGCAAATCATCTTTCAGGTTTATTACATAAAGTTTTATTTTATCATGAGGTTGATGGATTGCCTGATATGATATTACACGAGCTTGGACATGATAATTGTTTTGGTTTAAAAAAAGCTACATATCTTGTTGATAATCCAGATTTTGATCATCTATTAGGAGTTGCAGGGTTTTGCAAAAACGAGTGCCCATATCATAAAAACGACCTATGGCAAAATCCGTATACATTCAAAAATGATATGAAAAAAGCACAATATCATAATGATGTTAAAAATTTTTTGCGTGATAGTTTGCGACGAAGAGACATTAATCTTAATGATTCAGAGGATGTAAAAGAATTAGGAGTTAATCTTGGAATTGAATCACCTAACTATTTTAGCTGGAATATGAAACATGGAAATCATGGACTTTTAATTTTTGAACAAGGTAACAGACCAATAAATACATGGCGAAGAAATTTTCTTGCAAACATAGCCGCGCTTTTGAGTTTTTGTGCAATTTAAATTTTTTTAATCAAAATAATACTTTTTATAGAATCTGTTTTTTTTTGTGCAACTAATTTTATGCATTTTTCTAATTCTCCATATTCTTTAGAATAAAAACCTGTTTTTACTTTAAAATTTAAATTTGATTCAAGAGAAACAAAATCTTTTTGATTTATAGAAATTTTATATAAATTTTTTTTTGTTTTTTTTAATTTTATTTTTGGATGAAAAATTAAATTCCAATAACTTATTAATGGATGTTTAGTGTTATACCAATCATTGATTTTCAAGGTATCTTTTTTGCAAAAAATTATTTTTCTAAATTGTGTTAATCCAAAGTTATAATATTTATAGCAGGAACTTTCTATTTCAATTAAATGATTTGTGTTTTTAATCTTAGTAGCATCAGGATGTTCTTTTTTGGAAAGTTGAAATAAATCGATATTTTTTAGTTTTGTTTCTAATGAAGGAATATAAAAAGTATTATGATTCTTAATAGATCTAAAAAAATTTCGCCATTTTGTATTTGCAGTATAAGTATAAGTTCCCGGATCAATTAATATTGGAATTCCATTAATACTTAAAGTCATTGTTAGTTCATCTTGATGAAAGTGTCCAGTAGGTTGTTTTTTATTAAAAGTTGGATGTCTAAGCGTTATATGCCAATTTTTATTTTTTATAATAGTTAAACCAAAATTTGGATAATGAAATAAGTTTTGATCAATATTTTTTTTTTGATTTGGCAAAATTTTATTTAAGCCAGTTAAAATTTTACCGGAATCATTATCACCTATTTGGATTAAATTGCCATTTTGATCTGAACAAGTTGATATAAATTGGATCATTTTTTGTAGTTTAGATTCAAAATGTTGTGGTAATTGAAGATTATTTGTTTTGCATAAAATATAAAAATGCAGAAAAATTTCAGTATTAAGTTTGTGATAGTTTGTTGATCCTTCATAGGATGTTCCATCATTTTGTATTTGATGATCAAATTGTTCTAAAATTTTTTTAATGGTTTTGATTTTTTCTTTTTTGAAATGTTTTAAATCTTGCAAAAAAAAACATAAATAAAGATATCCAATTAAATCTGCAAGATAATGATTGTTGGGTTTATCAGAAGTTTCCCAATTATTTTGCAGATATTTAGCATGATCATAAAGAGAACAAATAAGTTTTTTCCAGAAATATTTTGGTATATTTTTTGAATCTTTAAAAAAATAAAAACCATAGATCCAATTTATTGCACGAATTGCAACCTCCATAGGGCAAAACCAATTTATGCCAAGTAGATAAGGATTATTATTTATCCAATTATTTATTTGATTATAAAAAGTTATATCGGAATTTGAATTTTTCCATATAAAAATATCTTGAAAGCGAGATTCTTCCCATGGAATTTTTATATCAAAGTTAAATTCTTTGAGATTCTCAATTTGTTTTTGTTCAATTTTAATGTTTTGATAGAAAGTCTTTGATAGAAGCTTATAGTTGGTATTTTTGTAGTTTACATAACAAAACTTATTTGATTTAGATTTTTGATTTAAAAAAACTTTAAATTCATTAGATTTTAAAATTTTATTTATAAAATCTTTTTGTTTTAGATTTTGTAAATAAACCTCAAACTTTATATTACTAATTTGATTCCAGATGTGATTGGCCTTTAATTTCTTGGCTTTTGATTTCCAATAAAATTTATAAATAGTTTGATTGCTTTTTGCGTTTATTCTTTTGATGGTATTGGAAAAACCAAGTTCTTTAATTCTTTTTAAGTAATAGATAGTTTTATTTATTTGCATAATTTTTTAATGTATCATTGCTTGGAAAGTTGCTAATTTTTCAAACGGGTTTTGGATGCTTAAAAAAGTTAATGTTGCTCCGCCACCGGTTGATAAAAATTGAAATTTATCTTGTAAGCCAAAAAGATAAATTGCTCCAACACAATCACCACCTCCTGCAACAGAATACAAATTTGAATTTGCAATAGAAATAAGAATTTTTTTACTGCCCGTTGCAAATTCTGGTTTTGTATAAATTCCCATTGAACCATTGGTAAAAATTGTTTTTGCTTTAGCTATTTCTTCTTCAAATTCTTTTATTGTACTTTTTCCTATATCAACACAAATATCATCTTTTTGAATTGAATCTTTTTCTCGATGTTCAGTTGTTTGCTGATCCATTTGTTTAACGACGAGAAAATCCTTAGGTAACAAAATATCAATTTTTTGCAGTTTCGCTTTTTGTAAAAAATCTTTAGTGAAATCTAAAAAATCATCGTTTATCAAAGATTTACCCATCTGGAAACCTTGTGCTTTTAAAAATGTATGGGCTATTGCTCCACCGATTAAAATCTTTTTAGGTCTATTTTTTTCATCTATTGTTAAAAAGTTTTCAAGAAGTTTGGTTTTATCTTTGATTTTATCTCCACCAACAATGAGAATAAATGGTTGATCTACATTTTGTTTTAATTTATTTAAATTTTTAATTTCTTGTTCAACAAGCAACCCGAAACTTTTTTTTCCAGGGTTGAATTTTTGGGCAAGCAAATCAACCGAGCAATCATCGCGATGTATTAAACCAAAAGCATCATTAACATAGATATCTGCAAGTTTACTTAAAATATCTGCAAAACGTTCTTTTTCTGAAAATGATCCTTTTTCACCATTAAAAAAGCGAAGATTTTCTAAGAGTAGAATTTCTGAAAAGTTTTCATGACTTAAAATTTTTGCATGTTCTAAATCGCGTTCTAATTTAATTTGATATTCTCTGCTTTCAAACCAAGATATTAAATTTTTAGTTGAAAATTTTTCATCATAAAAATTTGTTTGACTTTGTGCTTTTGGTCGTCCAAGATGTGTGGCTAATATAACTTTACCACCATTTTTTTGAATATATTTAATTGTTGGAAGAGTTTTTTGCAATTTAAAATCTTGCAAAATTTTACCATTTTCTAAAGGTACATTTAAATCTGCACGAAGAAAAACTCTTTTGTGTTGTAAATTTATGTCTTTGATATAAGGAATTTGCATGTTTTACTCTCCTGATTAATTAAAATTTTACTTTGTTTTAATTTGTGATAATTTTTTTATCTTTATTTAAAGCATATAATTAAAATAAAATCCAGTTTGGTAGGGTAATCATTTTTTAAATCTTTTTTTAAAGGAGCTTTGATTATGCAAAAAAACTTACAATTATTTTTTGCTTTTGTTTTTTCGTCATTTATATTTCCTATTTTTGGTGTTCCGGAAGACATTGAAAATTGGCCGGCAGAAAAACAAGTTTTTTGGCATGCAGAAAATGATAATACTGAAGAAGTTTTGGAATTGTTAGATACGCAAGAAATTGATATTAATGTGACTGATAAAAATGGAGAAACATTGTTACATTGGGCTTGTTATAAAGGAAGTTTGCCTTTAGTTAAGGAATTGGTCAAGCGTGATGCTGATTTAAATGCACAAGATACAAATAAGTATTCACCATTATTTTGTGCCTTAAGTCAAAAAAGATTAAAAGTTGTAAGATTCTTAGTTGAAAATGGGGCAGATGTTAATTGTAAAAATGTTGTAAATGGCTGGACAGCATTACATTACTTAATAGATTTTAATGTTGATTTTAGTTTAATTAAATTGTTTATAGAATTAGGGGCAGATGTTAATGCCCGTACTCAAAGTGGTGAAACTCCGCTTATGCTTGCAGTTATAAAGAATTCTTTGTCCTTATGTATTTTATTATGGTTATATGGTGCTGATGTAAGTTTAAAAGATAATGATAATGCAAATGTTTTAAATTATTGTTTAGATGAATGCGCGGCAACCGGAGAACCATATCTTAATATTAATAAAAGAGTTACTGCATTTATTTTATGGGCTTTTTCAATGAATGCAATAAAAAGATCGATATATTTTCCATTTAGAAAAATGGGTGAATTATACGAAAATATCGAAGATTTTTTGGTTTCAATTAGTATGTATGAAGAGGTTTAATTATAAGCTGATGTGACTATGAGAATAAAAAAAATAGTATGTTTTTAAAAAATCTTTTTTAATACAATATTAAAAGACTGAAAATAAGGGCATTTTACAGTTATTTAAGAATAAATTACTATTATATTTAGAATATAATAGGGCATTAAATGGAGGTTTTAATAATGCGGAAAAGCATAAAAAAGATTTTTTTATCATTTATTTTAATTTTCACTTCAATTGCTTGTAGTAATGTATTTTCAATGCATCATTATAGTTTGAATAATAATTCTAGAAATAAAACAAAATTGCAAGCTAGGATATCTGAGATTTCTAGATCGTTTTCAGATAATCTTTTTACAGCATTAAAAAATTTAGAAATTTCATTTCAAGATAATGAATTTAGACAATTTTTAATTAAAAATGAAAAAACCATCAAAGGCGATTTGAATGAAGGTTTTGAAGCACTTTTTTCTGATGCCAATTATATAGATGATTCAATTATATTTGATTTATCTAATCATGCTTCAGATTTTCCTTATGAACGCCTTGTAGATAATAAGGTCATAGTGCCATTAACACAATTATTGAGAAGTATAGTTAATAAGTCTGGCAATGATAATGTGCAAGAAATAATTATCTCTCCAGAGTTTCAATTACAATTAAAAAACTTCATTTCTAATGAATTAAAGAAATTTGAAATAAAACCAGGAAATTTTGCTGGGTGGATTTCAAAGGTGAGCAGCGGGGGGAATCTTGCATATAATTCAGCATTATTATTTGGTATGTTATTTGCTTTTTATAGTTCCTGCCGTGCGATAGCTCTTATTAGACATGGTTACATAAAAGAGGGAATAGCGATTTTTTCATTTTTTGGTGTTAGTTATATTTTGTTAAATATATTTAACAAATTTATTCCACCTATTTATAGGGCGATAAGTTCACAGGGACAACATGTATATAATGATGGAAATGTATTATTACATGGTCCGCAAAGACGTTCTGAATTAGAACAAGCTATTCGTAATATTGCAAAAGATGAAGCAAAAAAGAATAAGTAAATAAATATTTGGAGGATTAATATGTTTAACTTTTGTAAAAAATTAATTTATCAAATTTCTCTTTTTTCGCTTTTGATACCAACAGTTTTTAATTTGGCAGCAAAACAGAATTTAGATTATTTATTTCGTGAAAATCAACATGCAAAAATAAATGAACTTTCAGTTTTGCAAGATAAAATTGACTCTCAAATCGAAGACATTTTAAATATGTTTGATGCAGAAAATGTAAGTAAAAACGTGGAAACTGTTCCATTTACGGATTTTTTGGTTAAACAAGATTTAGTTGGATCTGATGTTTCAAAAGAAGTGAGTTTTTTTTCAAAACTTTTTGGAAGTGATACATTTGAAAAAATATTATTAGATAAACTTTTAAAGTTGAAACAGATGGTTAATATTTATACAAAAAATGCTAAGGGAAATGTTACTTTTATTCCAAAAAAGAGTTGGCAAGAATTTGAAACATTTTTAGATTGTTATTTAAAATTTAAATTGGCAAAAGATGCAAAATCTAAATTGACTTATATAAAGCAAATATTATTGATGCCATTAAAACATATTTTTTCTTCTATGTTTGGAAAAACAAATTACTATTCAAAATGGATTTTGGATAAATGTATAAGACTATCAATTATTTGTTTGCTTACAGGTATAGCTTGCGGATCTTATCATTGGTTGTATACAGATTTTGGATTTTTTTCAGGATTCATTGTTCCATTTAATGTTGTAAAAAATTTATCTATGTATAGCTATTCATTATTAAAATATTTTCATGAACAAGCAAGCAGCAAACCTCAAGAGTTGAGCTGGGAATTAGAGCTACACAGGAAATTTGGAGCTTGGTTATGGAGTTGGCCAGATTATTATTTATTCCAATAATTTGTAATGAATAATAACTAGCAATTTTTAAATACGCCAAGAATGAGTTGACTTATAATCTACTTATTCTTGGCGTAATACTTGAGCAATATTAATTCGTTTAGTTCTTTGTGCTGGTATCCAGGTTGCTAAAAAGCCAAGAAACATTGTACATATAAAAACAATAATAAATATCTCAATATCCATTCGTGCAGGAAGATGAGAAACATAATAAACATCTGGTAATTGTATGAAAGGGTATTTTTCTAACAAAAATCCTGCAATTGCTGCCAAAATTAATCCGGAAATTGAAGCCCAAAAAGTTATTCTTAAACCAATACGCAAAAATATAGATAGAATTTTTTTGTTGCTAAGCCCCATAGATTTGAAAATGGCAATATCACGTCTTTTTTGTTGAATATACATGAAAAGTAATGAAACCATTGTCATGCATGCAACAAGAGTTATTAATGCAAGAATAAAAAACATAACATATTTTTCTAATTTTAATGATGCTACAAGTGCTGGATATAAGTCTTTCCAAGAACATACATTAAGCATAGGAAATCTTTTTTGTAGTTTTTTAATGATTAGATTTTCTTGATTTTGAAATGTAATAAATTTAAAAAATTCTTTAACTAAGTTTTGCAATAAATTTTTTGATTTTTGTAAAGAGAGTAACTTGGAGAAATTATTATTACTCTTTAATTTCAAGCTTAATTGATCGATACCTTTTTTTTCTTTAAATATGTTTTGTATAAAATTTAAAGAACAAAATGCAAAATTATTATCATATTCTTCTAAGCCTATTTTAAATATAGCAGAAATTTTAGCAGTTTTTTTCTTTAAAAATACTTTTTTTTCACTCGCAGGTTCTGGAATTAAAAGGTTTATTTGATCGCCAACATTTAAATTAAAATGTTTTGCAGTTTTATAACCAATAATAATTTGATTATTTTGCAATAGATTTTTCAATGAGTTGGCGTTTGATTTAATTGGAAAAATTATTTTTTCCTCAATATTTGTAACATGTCCTTCATTTTGAGGATCAACTCCTTTTAAAAATAAAATTGATTGTATTTTATTTTTGCTAATTAAAACTTGACGTGTACTACTTGCACTGATTGCTTCTAATTGATCAAATTCTTCAAGTAAAGTATTTTTAAGATTTTCATAATCTAATTTATTTCCAGGGCTGTAGATAATTATTTGTGAATTGATACCTTGCATTTTTTCATGAATTGTTTTTTCAAAACCGTTCATAATAATAAGAGTTAGCATTAATGAAAATGTTCCGATTAAAATCCCAAGAAAACAAACTTTAATCATTAATGAAATATTTCGATCTTTTTGTTTAAATTGTAGATATTTTTTAGATACAAAACCTGCTAGATTTTTCATTTTATTTCTTTCTTTTTTATTTTTTTTAATTTGTTTAAAGTACAAAAAGTTAGTATTTTTATCTTGATATTATTAAAATATGAATAATGTTTAAAGATATTTAAGTAAATAAATAAAGTAAGGAGTACTTTTATAATGCTGATAAAAAGAAATTTTTTAATTTTTTTGTCAATTTCTACTTTATTGTTTTTTACTTCATGTATTAAATATCATAAATTATCAAAAGAAGAAACTCCTCAAGGTAGAAACCTTCCTGATTATAGGCATGTTGTATACGATAATTTGAGATCCAAAACAATTTATAATGAATTTTCAACATTAGCACATTTTGATGTTTTAAGGCTTTCAGATGAAGTAAGAGAAGCATATGTAAATATTAATGCTGATAAGCGTGGTAAAGATAAGCAGGCAAAAAAGGCAATGTTGCGTCGTCAATTAGAAGAAAATAAACACTGGATTAGTATGTATATTTTAGCGGACATAAGAGATAAAAATCATGTTTCATTGACCGATAAAAATTCTTTATGGTCACCCTTTATTGTATTAAGCGATGGAAGAAAAGTTATGCCAATTAGTATAAAAGAAGTTGATTTAGAACCGGAATATCAATTTTTATTTGGATATCGATTTAATGTTTTTAAGCGTTCTTATGAAGTTAAATTTCCAGTTGCAAATGCTCAAGGTGAGAATTATCTACGCGATGATATAACTTATACATTAATAATGAGTTCTCCAGCAAAGCAAGTTGAATATGATTGGAGTAGGCCGCAAGATTTTTATATGGAAGGAAAAAGGGATATAAGAGATGATGATTACTATTGGATCTGATCATAGGGGATATGAATTAAAATCTGCAATTATTAAAAAATTTGAAGATATTGAATGGATTGATGTTGGAACTACTAGTAAAGATAGGGTGGATTATCCTATTTTTGCTAAAAAAGTTTGTGAAAATATTTTAAACACAAAAATTAAATTAGGAATTTTGATTTGTGGTTCAGGAGTTGGAATTTCGATGGCTGCCAATAGATTTAACAAAATTTATGCAGCACTTTGTTGGAATAAAGATGTAGCAAAAGTTGCTAGATCTGATGATAAAGCCAATGTTTTAGTGCTTCCCGCTGATTTTATTTCTATTGAGGAAGCTTTTGCAATAATCAAAACATGGTTATATACTGAATTTCAAGGTGGTAGGTATCGAAAAAGATTAGAGCAGATTGATAAATTTTAATTTTTTATGTTTGTTTTAAGAAAAATTATATAATCATCCCCTAATGAAGATAAAATATTTTTATCATTTAATTATCGATATTTTTCTATAAATATTAGAATCTTAGATTTTTAATTATTAAGTTTTTTAGGAATAGTCAAAATGAGTAATAAAGAAAAAAAGAAAAATCCATATCAAGATACTCTTAATCTTCCAAAAACAGAATTTTCAATTCGTGCAAATGCTGCAAAAAAAGAACCCGAAATTTTAGATAAGTGGAAAGAGGATGATTTATATTTAAAGACTTGGAATAAAAATAAAGAAGAAAAAAAATATGTTTTGCATGATGGTCCTCCTTATGCAAATGGCAATATTCATATGGGTCATGTGTTAAATAAAGTTTTAAAAGATTTTGTTACAAAATTTAAAAGAATGTCTGGATACCACGTCCCCGTAAAGCCTGGTTGGGATTGTCATGGTCTTCCTATTGAATTAAAGGTAATAGCTGATTTTAATAAAACTTCTGAGAATAAAAAACAACAAACAAAATGGAATAGTGAAGAAAAATTAGCATTAAAAAAGGCATGCAGAGAATATGCAAACAAATGGATAAATATTCAAAAAAAAGAATTTGAAAATTTAGGTGTTGTAATGAATTGGAATAATCCATACATTACAATGAATCCAAAATATGAAGCAAATATTTTACGAGCATTTGCAATGTTTGTTGATGGTGGCTATATACAGAGAAAAGGTAAATCGGTTCCATGGTGTGCTTCTTGCCAAACAGTTTTGGCTACAGCTGAAATTGAATATAAAGATCGTAAAGATCCTTCAATTTATGTTTTGTTTCCTTTTTCAAGCGATATAAGTAAAAAACTTTTTCCCGAAGTTATTCAAGTTAATCCTGATTTAAATATTAATTTTTTAATTTGGACAACAACTCCTTGGACTTTGCCATTAAATAGAGCTGTAGTTTTAAGCAATGTGGCGCAATATGTTTTATTAAAGCATCCTGAAAAAAATTTAGCCTTCATTGTGGCAAAGGATTTAGCAGATAAAATTTGTAGCATTTTGGGAATAGAAAAAGATATTTTAGCTATTTTTAGTTCTAATATTTTTGAAGGCAAAAAGGTAAAACATCCATTTATCCAAAATTTGCAAGTTCCTGTGATTTTGGATGATAGCGTTTTACTTGATGAAGGAACTGCATGTGTACATACTGCTCCTGGATGTGGACCCGAAGATTATTTTATAGGTGTAAAAAATAATCTTGAAATTTTTTCTCCTTTATCTGCAGATGGGAAATATACTTTGGGAATAGAGCCTAAAGATTTGGAAGGAATGTCTGTTAGAGATGGTCAAATTTGGGTATTGAAAAAGTTGACAGAAAAAAATCGATTGTTACATAAAGCTAATATTAAACACTCATATCCTCATTGTTGGCGATGTCACACTGGTTTGATATTTAGAGCAACAGATCAATGGTTTTGTAATTTACAAAAAAATAATTTAATTCCTGAGACATTAAAAACTATAGAATCTATTGACTTTATTCCTGCTTGGGGGAAAAAGAGATTGGATTCTTTTATTAATAATAGAACAGAATGGTGTATTTCACGTCAAAGAATTTGGGGTGTGCCAATTCCTGCATTATTATGCAAAAAATGTGATAATGCATATATTTCAAAAGATTTTATTGAAAAAATTGCAACAAACGTTGAGCGTGAAGGTATTGAATTTTGGGATAAAACAACAATTGAGCAAATGCAATATCAAAAAATTGTTCCAACTGATTTTAAATGTGAAAAATGCAATAATTCAGATTTGAGTGATTTTAAAAAAGAAACTGATATTTTAGATGTATGGTTTGATTCTGGAGTTAGTCACTATGCTGTTTTAGATCAAGATCCAAAAAATTTAGGAGTTCCTGCCGATATTTATCTTGAAGGGTCAGATCAACATCGTGGATGGTTTCAAAGTTCATTACTTTCTTCGATGATAATAAATAAAAAAACATGTACCAAAGAAATTATTACACATGGTTTTGTTGTTGATGCAAAAGGCTATAAGATGTCTAAATCTTTGGGTAATGTAATTTTACCAGATCAAGTTATTAATAAATATAGCCGAGATATTTTAAGATTATGGGTGGCAAGTTCTGATTATCATGGTGATATTTCAATTTCTGAGAATATTTTAAAAAATGTTTCAGAAGTTTATCGTAAAATTAGAAATACCTGTCGATTTATGCTTTCAAATCTTTATGATTTTGATCCTTTAAAAGATGCAGTTGAATATGAGCAATTATTAAAAATTGATCAGTACGCTTTGGCAAATTTATTCGAATTAAATGATAAAGTATTAAGTTCTTATAATCAGTCAGATTTTGCGGCGGTTTATTATTATTTGAATAATTATTGCTCAAATCAATTAAGTTCACTTTATTTAGATATTTCAAAAGATCGACTTTATGTAGAAAAAGCTGGTGGACATTTACGTAGATCAGCTCAAACAACAATATATTTAATTTTGGATGTAATAACTCATCTTATGGCTCCAATAATGTCATTTTTAGCTGAAGAGCTTTCAGATTATTATCAAAGAGTTAAGACAAAATCTATTCATTTACAATCTTTTTTGTTTGTTACAAATATTTGGGAACTTTTAAGTAAAAAAGAAATACCTTCGCATTTAAAAGCTATTCATCCGTATGTAAATTTAGCAGATCTTCAAGCATTTAGTGATATTGTTAAAATGCGCTTGTTTTGGAATATTTTAGAACAATTACGTGATGCAGTATTAAAAGAGCTTGAACAAAAACGTCAGCAAGGAATTATAAAACATTCATTGGGGGCTAAAGTTGAAATTTTTATAGAGCCAAGCAGTGATCAAAAACAACAAATTGATAAATTTTTAGTGATTCTTAAAGATTCAAAAGAGAGTGTTGATAGATTTTTTAAAGATTGGCTTATTGTGTCAAAATGTGATTTTGTAAATCATAAAGAAAATTTATCAAAAACTGATTTTGATTGGATTTATGTAAAAGTTTCTCGAGCTGATGGTGTTAAATGTCCTAGGTGTTGGCAATGGGAAAAAACAGATCATGAAAATGGTTTGTGTTCGCGATGTTACAATATTTTGAATAACACGAACTCGTGATTTAAAAAATAACTTTTATAATTATTTTGCTCAGATATTTTAATAAATAAAGTGTTTACCCTAAATAATGATTTTTGAAGCATCGATCTCTGAATATACGATGCAAATTTCCGGATTTGGGATTATCATTGTAAGAATTTTTTGTTATTTTTTTTCCAAAATAGGTGTTAATAAAACGTAGAAGTTATAGAAATATTTAATAAGGAAGGTTACTTAACCTTCCTTATTATTAAAGTTTAGGAAATTTCTAATTGTTCAATATTTAAATTAAGAAACTCTGTCCATTTATCTTTGTCAGATTTTTCTTTTTCACATATTTGATTTAATAATTTAAATATTTCAACAAATACATCTCTATTATTTCCTTGAAATATTTTAATATTATCTTCTTGAGTACATAACGTCTTTATATTTTTATCTACCGGACGAAAGTAAATTGTAGTCGAAGAAAGAAAGGAAGTGTAGGGAGTTGTAACCCAATCAGGACATGAAAAATCATTTTTTACTTTAGTTTCACTTATTTTAAACCAACTATCAACTTGATTGATTACTTCATTAAAGTTGGGACAAATTCTTTGTAATTTTTGACGCCACCAATATAAAAATTTATTTAAATAGATATTATACGAATCAAAATATTTTTTATATCCATCGTCAATTTTTTTTAAGCTATAAATATCTTGAGTTATTCTTATTAAACATATTGTCATTGCTTTAAAATAATTGGTTATATCTTCGAATTCAGGATTTTTGAGGTTTATTTTATAATAATTATTTCTTGCTAATATATACCAAAAAAATGGATTTGCTTTATCTTCTGCTTGTTTTTGTACCCAATTGTAAATTTCTTTTGTAGGATCTTTTTCTAATTTTTTATATAAAATATCTCTAATTTCTTGATACTGGTGTTCTTCTAAATATTCGTTCAATTGTTTAATCGTTGGATTTTCTACTTTTTCTGTTTCTGTATCGGGTGGCATTAGCTTTATATTATTAAATGAGACAAAAAATATACATGATAAAGTAATTATATTCAGCTTATTTTTGATCATGTTTTTCTCCTTTTTTTAAAAAAATTAAACATTTATTACTTTGATGTGATATCTTTAAGTTGCCATTTTTTATCTAAACTTCCTTTATTTGAATCTAAATAAACGGAACCATCGGATTTTTGTGCTCCAAGTTGTAAGCCTTCTAATGTTTGCAAATAAATTGGATTAGTGAATGCTTTTTCAATTTCACTTGTATCTTGTTTATTTAATTGATTAACAACTTTAAATATTGTTGCTTCTTGAGGTGTTGAAACAGATGCTGTTAAAAATGATTTATTTTCATCGATTTGTTTTGATGTTATATACATTTCATTTAATATAGATTTAATTATAATTTCCTGATTAAATTTTAAAGGGGCGGAGGAATTTGGATTTTTTGGATCGATGAAAGAAAAACTTTCGGGCCAAGTTGTTGTTGCGGCAATTACATTGTTTTCAGGATTTACAGTTAAATATTTTGAAAAAAAACTTTCTAATGCGATTGGTGAATTTAAGGTTCTTACTTCTTTTGTTTTTTTATATGTTGTATTTGGTTTATTTGCATTATATACAATAGCCCAAATATCACCAGTTGAACTTATTGAGACATAATTAATATGTCTTGCTGGACCGATTTCTTGAAATTTATTATTTTTCCATTTATAAACTTTGAATTCTCCAATTCCCCAGATTTCTTTTCCTACAGCAATTTGTTTTAAGCTTATTCCTGGAATTAAAATCCAATTGATATCATTTTTTGAATTAGCTTTTGCAAGTAAACGAAAAACCTGATTTTCTGTGGAAATAGCCCATACATCTGCTTGACTAGCTGATATTTGTTTGAATTTTTGTGTACCAATAGGTTGTAATGTTTTTGTTTCCAGATTTGTTTGAAATACATTTTTGTTT
The DNA here is from genome assembly GCA_014730005.1 of Candidatus Babelota bacterium. GTDB lineage: Bacteria > Babelota > Babeliae > Babelales > UASB340 > WJIY01. The sequence continues at coordinate 23,768 of WJIY01000021.1, forward strand.
GTATCGATTAGCCAGATGCGATTTTTATTTTCGATACTTACATCTAAAAAATTAGAATTGAAAAGTTGTGTTATTTGTCCTGAATAAATAAATGGGATTGATTGTTTAATTTCAAGTAGATATAATTTATTTTCATTACTTATAATTATTATTGTGCCATCACTACCTATAGCAACGTCTTTTAATTCTATATTTTTGATAACTACGGGCAAAAAATTATTTGCTTGTTCATTCCAAATAAATAAATTTTGCAGCATATTTATCCCAAGAGTTATTCCATTATTCGTGGCTATTTTAGTTAAATCGCCTGGAACTTTTTTGAATCCTATTTCATTTAAATCTTGTTGGATATTTTCTTCTGTCGCGACAGTTTTTTTACCAATTAAAAGTTCTTTTTTGGTAGGAATTTGAATCTTTTCGCCTTCAAGATATGTATGCTGATATGTATTAGGACCGAATTTGTAAGTTATTTCGAGTTGTTTGATTATATTTGAATTTGGATGCGTTAATCCAATATTACCGAAGACTTCATTGAAATTATTTTCTATAGTTATTCCATCATCCAAAGTTCGGATAGTATTTTTGGGATTTTTAATTAATCCATTTAAATAATCAACGATATCTGTGTTTTTGATTTTTTTTGTTTTAAATGCGACCGTTAATAATGGATTTATATTTCCTTTTTCAGGAGGAACAACTTTATAGATATAAAATTTTTCGCTATCTTCGGCTTTTTTAGTGCTTCCTTCAACAACGCCTATTTGTGTTGGATATTTTGTATCATAAAGATATTTATTACTTTTTAATGATTTTAAAGTAATTATACCTGTTTCTTTAACATCCCCTTTAATTTCCCAATGAGCTGCAGGATCTGTTTTTTTAGTAACAAGATATGAAAAGTAATACTTTTTTGCTCCTTGCGCTATTGCCCAACCTGCTTTTTTATTAACTCCTAAATAATAAGCAGCTTCTTGTGCAAAAGGGGTAAGACTTTGAAATGTAACTGTGTCACCGGATTTTATTATTTCTCCATGGTGGCCATTTAATTTTTCTATTTTAAAAATAAATTGTTTATTAAAATTTTCTAACTTGTTTTTTGTGTGTACCCATAAACTTTTATCAGCTTCCAAGAAAGATTTGGTTCTTTTATTTTGTAAAACAACATTTTCTCCAGAACGGATTTTATCATCTAACACTCCATAAGTTGCATTTAAAATTTCTAATTTTACACCAACATCTTCAAGTTGAGTTGGTATTTGCATGGGAAATTGTGAAAAAGATTTTTTAGTTGAAACTTTTAAAGTGTTTTCAGGTGTTGAGATTTCAGGAATTGATTCTTTTATATTTTCTGTTTGTGTACAAAAATACATTTGTGAGATGTTTATTAAAATCAAAAATATTATTTTTTTTAGATTGACTATCATTATAATTCCTCTATTCCTGTGTATCAAAATTAATAATTTAAAATTGATAATAATGATGCAAAAACATTATGGCATTTTGTTATATGTGTTAGTCAATAATATTAATTAAAAAGTTTTTTTAAAAATTATAGAAAAATAAGGATTTAAATGTTTATTCTTTTTAAAAATATCAGATGTAGTCACAGGAGGATTTTTAATGATTTTTAAAAAAATATTTTATTTTTTTTCTTTATTAACTTTGTTATTAAATATAACTATTTATGAACAAACACTAAATTCACAGACTGCAAAACTTTTAAGAATTACAAATGATACAGAATATCAAATATTATTTGAAGAAAGTGTTATTGTTCCTCCACGTAAAACTCTTTCAAGTGCACCTTTACCCGCAACAATTCCAAAAGAGCAACCTGGAATTTCGATTCAAGGAACAGGAAAAAGAGTAGAACCTTTTTTTACAGGACAGGTTATTGATCTGTATCCGCTTTTGGGGATGGGGTGGGGTTGGTTAGATGAAGAATATTTACGAGCACAAGTAACAGTTGTTTTTCAAGCAAAAACTGAATCTGATATAAGAATTGCTTTGCATAATAAATTTTCTACTGATCCTATCTATGTAATTATTATTGGAGGTGATGGTAATACACGTTCTTCGATTTTAAAAAATGGTGTTGTAAAATCAAGTATTACAAGAGATGAAAATCCTGATGCGATGGTAAGTATTATAAGGGGACAAGAATCGGGAGCTTACATTCCTTTTTGGATTTGTTTTGATAAAGGTTTAATTTTAGTAGGAAAAGGGTGGCCGGGAGATAATATTTTTCTTTCTTGGAAAGATCCTAAACCAAATTTATTTATAAATAAAATTGGTTTAGGGAGTGGAAGTCAACAAGTAAGATATACAAATGTTTTACTTTTGCCACCAGTTATTACTTTTCCTCCAACGGCCTCATATGATAGTATTCCGGTTAAACCTATTGAAGAAAAAAAAGAAGAAGTTCAATTAAGTTCGGATAAATTTATTCGGTATGGAAGTATTGTAAGAATCAAACATATACAAAGCGATCAAGGTTTAAAAGTTTATGTTCCAACTCCAAAAGTGATAGTTGCAGGCCAATCAGATTTATGGACTATAAAAGGTCCGCATGGTAAACCAGATTCTTATCGATACGGCGAACAAATTCGATCCGGTTCTGTAATTAGATTAGAAAATCTACATTCTAAACAAAATTTGAATTTTAAAGAAAATGTTGAGGTTGTAGGACAAGGTGGCATTGGGAATGATTATGATAATTGGATTGTCGATATTCCTGAAACAAAAAAAGGAAGTATTCTTGAAGTTGGAAAAAATTTTTATTTGATTAATGAACAAACAAAAAAGAATTTAGTTTTTTCAGGAGGATCTTTGGTTTCAGCATTAGATGTAAAAGATAATTCTGCTTTATGGAAAATCAGTTTTAATCAAGATCCCATTACAAGTATAGATTTACCTACAGGTTCGATAATTGCATTGAAAACGAATGAAAATAAATATTTATCAGTTCAACCAAAAGCAACAGATGTTCAAGCTCCTATGCGATATGGTGACAATATTATTTTAAAGAATACTAAAGATATTATCATTGAGGGGGAATCTAAAATTATAGAACAATATTTAGCAGCTGATGGAGCACAAAGAGTTTTTGCATCACCTAAACAACAACGTTGGAAAATTTTAAATTTTACTGATCCTAGTTCGTTAGAAGAGATTAGATATGGTGATATTGTTATTTTGCAAACGACGTTTGAAAAATTTTTGGGTAAAATTGATAAAGATCAATTAATTCCGGCATTTGAAAAACCTGTAAGAGCAATTTCCTTTGTCATAACTGATCCCCAAAATCCATTGAATCGAAATGTTGTTTTAAAAGGAGATAAGGTTGCTTTTGAATCTATTGGAAGATCATATATAAGCAATTTGATTGGAACAACTATTTCTTTGAAACAATACATTGGTACAAATGAAATTTGGGAAATTATAAAAGAAGGGGAAGAAATAAAAGGAGAAGTATCTAGAGTTTTAGTGGATCCAAAAAATTCTTCTAGCCAAAATTTTGCTTCGAGATTTAGAGTTTTACGATCTGGTGAAGAAATTGGTTTGCAGTCAATGTTTAATAATAAAAATCTTACATCCTCTAAAAAATATGGATGGGAATTGATTACACAAAAGTCAGATTTATTTTATAAAAATGATAAATCGCAAAAATTTCTTATTCAAAAAATAGGCGAAGATTATTTTTTAGTTAGCTTATCAACAAATGGTGTTATAGATTATGAGGGTAAAACAGGGAGTTTAGGAAAACCTAATAAATATACTGCTAATACAATTTTTAAATTAGAGATTATTTCAAAACCAGATATTGAGATATTGGAGGCAACATATGGAACATCCCAGAAGGTTTATAATGTTGCAAATATTGTGCAAAGTTTAGTTGATGGATCTAAGTTAATCATTCCTGCGGGTCAAAAAAGTAAAGTTGATCTTTTTGGTGATCCTACAAGAGGTGAGGAAAAAGTATTAAATATTACATATAAAAAAATAGATCAAGATTTAACAAAAATAGCTATTACAGATAATGAACCGTTAATGCTGGGAATTCAAGATGAATTTGCAAAAACGGGGATAGTTAATTTTTCTTCTGGAACAAATGGAGTTTATTTTTGGTTGCCATATTCTTTTCGAGTTGCAGGGAGAGGAACTGTTTCATTTTTAACAAACGCAATTGATGATTTATACATTGCTTTTAGTGATAGTGCGGAGCCTGTTTGGGGAACAGATAAAGAATTTTATGAGATTGGGATAGGTGTAAAAAATAATTCTGAAATTGTGTTACGTAAAAAACATAAATCAAATCAACTATCTTATGCTTCCACCCCAGATGTTATTTCAAGTGATGGTAAATTTCAAAAATATTGGGTAAGTGTAAATAATGGCATTGTTCTTGTTGGGAAGGGTGAAATAGGACAAGGATTGTTACTTGCATATAAAGATTTGGACTCTATATTAAATATTAATACTATTGGTGTTAGTAATGGTGAAAAAGCTGTTGAGTATAAAGAGTTTAATTTTGCACCACCAGTAGATATTGGAAATCCGCCAGATCTTTTTGAGGAATATCAAAAAAAATATCAAACTTTTTTAGAAAGTTCACGTAAGTTAATATTTTTAACACCTTTTACATATTGGTTTTTTCATCAAGATTCAAAACAAATTATGATCAAAGATGAAGTGGGTAATCAAAAGGCTATTGCACAAACGGCTAAAAAAGGAGTGAAGGATTATCCTTTTACAATTACTATTAATGCTGCTGGTGATCCTATTCCTCAATTAGAATGGCAACCTGAAGAAACTGGATTGCGAAAGGGTTTAAAATTTGGAGGAGCAATGCTTTCTTCTGTTAGCGGAGCTGCAGGCGCTATTCCAGATCCTAGAGCACAGGCGGCTGCAGCTGCAGGAATGGCTGTAGGTGAGGTTGCACAAATAACTTCACAGATGCTGGGTGGAACAGTTGAAGGAATTCGAACTGAAGCATATGTTAGAAAAACACCAGCTGCTTATTCTGATCCTGAAATTGCAGCAAATAATCAAAGAATTCAAGCTTTAATGGCAAATATTCGCAAAGTTAATCCTCAAAATTCGGCACATTTTAAATATATGATTGATTTATACCGTGAACTAATTTTATTAATTGTTAGTCCAGATAATGTTGATGATGTATTAAAAGATCAGATATTTAATGATTTAAGAAATTTAATAAAATATCATACAACGCATTCACCTGAAACTTATAATTCATTAATAAATATGTTGTTAAAAGCACATAATAATAGATTTTTATTTACACTAAGAGGAGATGAAACAAAAAGAAATTATATTTTTGCAGGTATAAATGATGTTGCAAAAACTTTGTTTCGATCCGAAAATGAGTTTGAAATAGAAGAGCTTTTAGGTGAATATTTATGGTTAAAGCAGGAGCTGCCTGAAGCTGGTAATGGTTCGATAACATTTAAAGTGAATGGAGAAAAAGATGTCTTTGTGGCATTTAGTTCGGAAGTTGGTAAAGTTCGTGATACACAAAAAACTATACCTATGTATGAATTAATAATTGGTACCAGAAATAATACTGCAAGTATTTTTAGATTAGAGAATAAAGGTTTTGAAATTCCAGGTGCTATTATTGCTGCCAATGTTAAACCAAAAGCTGTTCTTGAATTGGGCAAATATAGAAAATTTTGGTTTAGTATAACAACGAGCAAAATTGATGGTAAAAAAAGAGCTGTTTTATCATTTGGACATGATGATATGAGAAAGGAAAATACATTGCTTGAATGGACTGATACTCAGCCTTTTGAAAATATTAAATATGTGGGTATAGGTAGTTGGGAATCATTGTTTTCAATAAAAGATATCAAAATTGGACCTCCGGTAGGACAAATTTATGAACAAGATATGTTTCCTATTTGGCAGGGTGCACGTGAAGGAGCTCCCCCTTATTCTAAATGGATTGAGCATTGGAAACAGATACAAGTACAAACAGCTAAAACTAAAACAGATGAATTAAAATCCAGTTCAATGAAACAAGAAAATCAAATAGCAACTGTTGCAAAAAATATTTTGGAAAAAATTTGGGATAATATTTTTCCAAAATATTATCAAAGTTAGAAATCATTTTTTATTTAGAAAGGGTTGCTATGTTCGGCTGCCGATAAAAATAAATCGGCAATTTTTTTAAATTCTTCTTCTGATTTTTTTTTCAATAAATCTTTGATTAATGTATTTTGAATTAAATATTGATGTATAAAAGTCCAATGAATACATTTATCGTTTGAAAAACGTTTAGAGCAATCTATAACATCTTTAATTTGATTATAAGGATCGTCTAGTTTTGAATTATTTGAAGTAAGCGAAGCTAAGATAATTAGATGGGTTAATGTATTTTGATAATCCTCTTTATATATATAGTGTCTTAAGGAACTAATTAAAACTCTGGGTAAATATGTATTATTAGCAATACGTTCTTTATTTGTAATTAAATTATCAATTTCCTTTTTTTTCAATATATATATACGTTTATATTGATCTTGTGTGTCCAATAGTTTTTGAATTTCTTTGTTATTTATCATCGAGGTAAGCAAATTGAGTAAACGATAATTTATTTGTTCATTTAATATCTCCGTTAGTTCGTTAATTTGTGATTTGGGATCTTTTAGTTCAATTTTTTGTTGATTTGCTAAAAACAAGATTTGATTTAAATTTTGCACAGTATGAAAATCATCATTTTTCGCATAATGAATAATACTTTCAATTAGGTTAGAACTTATTGAATCACTTATACGTGAATCATATGGCTTTAAAAGGTTATAATTTTGTGCCAAATTAGATATGTATTCTTGATGCATAATTATAGAAAATACTTTTAATGGCATAAATAAATTGATGCTTATTAAAATTATTAAAACAGTTTTTTGAATTTTTTTTAAATTTTTCATAATTTAATTTTAAGATTTTTAAGATATTTTTTACAATAGTTTAAAATAATTGTGTATTTTTAAAAGAAATAAAATTTTTATTAAAAATAAAACGATTGATAGTTTTTTAAAATTGAATTCGTTTTTAAGTGTTAATTTATTATGCAATGTAATGTAAATTGAAATTAATAACGCGAGTTCGATAACTGATAATCTCAAAAAAATCTATTCTACAAGCCCTTAGATGCAGTTTTACCTTTCCGTCATTCCGAGTTATTTTTGCTTTGCAAAATCGTATCAAAAGATTATCCCTCTTATCCCACATAGCTTTAGCAAAGTAGGAAATGGCCACCATAGTTTACTGGTCAAACATAGTGTTCTTGCAAACAATAGAAGCGGCGGTGGATGTATCACAAGGAATATGGTGTTTGCAAATCACTCAAGGTAACTATGCATTACCCACCTATTTTACTAATCCAATGCAGGCTTGGAATAAAAAGAGATAATTAGTAAAGTTTATTTTTTAAATTATTATTTTGTAGAAACTACTACTCCGTTCGCCCTGCCTGCGCGTCGAAGCCTTGGCGAAGACGTGAGGGAGCCCGTCGTAGTCGGGCGAGTCGAATGGGTCTTGTTTAAATGAATATGGAATAAATATTAAAATGCTAAATTTTTATGTGTACATTTTAAAATGTTGTGATGGTTCTTATTATACAGGCCATACCGATAATATTGAAAAAAGACTTTCTGAACATGTTGCTGGTTCTATAAAATGTTATACAAGCAATAAGTTACCAGTAAAGTTAGTATTTATGGAAAACTTTTCATCCAGATATGAAGCATTGTGCGCCGAACGAAAAATTAAGAAATGGACTAAAAAGAAAAAAGAAATTTTAATTACTAAAGGTTGGAAAGCAATGGAAGGAATTAATGCAAAACTAAGAAAAACATATAATAAAACCCATTCGACTCGCCCGACTTCGCTAAGGCTACGACGGGCTCCCTCACGTCTTCGCCAAGGCTTCGACGCGCAGGCAGGGCGAACGGAGTAGTAGGATTATTTATTTCTTTTTCCTAAGCTCTTTTCAAATTAGCAAAAGATGTGGGTAATGCATAGTCAAGGTAAGTGGATTTATAGATATGCAATTTATTTCATTGCAAAATAATTATCGAGTTTGCGTTAAATAAATGTTTTAAGTTGCAAGTTCCGCAGTAAGAATAGAATTAATTTTATTATATTTACTAATTTCAGATGTTAATCGATTTATCTGATTTTCTATTCGTAATGCTATTTTTTCTCTAATTTCTCGTTGATCAGGAGTTTGCTGATTTATTACAGTTGTACTTTGATAATTAGAAGTTATTTTTTGAAAAATTTCAGTTTTCCAAGTAGTTGGAACTGTCCAATTTTCCATACGAGTATCGATAGCACTTATCCTTTCTAGGACAGAGTTAATGATAGATTGTTTTAATGTTGGAAGTTGAGTATTTTCAATTAAATAACTTTTTTTTCCACGCATATTTTGAGTGGTTTCAAGTAATTGCTTTTGTGTGATTTGTTCTTGTATTTGATCTTCTTGTGCCATTGGTTG
>WJIY01000022.1 GCA_014730005.1 Candidatus Babelota bacterium
CTAAGAAATCTTTGACCCGCAATGCCAACAAGTTTTGTTGTTCCATAAAATAAAAACATGTCCACAAAAATTTCCGAACCATGTTCTAAAGCTTCTTCCCATGTAACATTTTTTAAATTGTTTATTAATCTTATGGCAGCATCTCTTTGTTCCATAGAATCTTGATGAAACTGCTTGGCTGTTTGATATGTATCACCAGTTAAAACACCATGTTCCAATCCTTCAACTTTTGCCATTTCATTTATTAAAATGTTTTCGGAATTATTTTGTTCAAAAAAAGAAAAAGCCCTGCAATTACAGGGCAAAAATGAAATCTCTTCTTATATCAAATGTTTTTTTAATAATCCAAAGTTATTAAGAAAGATATTCTTTTAAATTATTTATTTCAGCTAAACTAAAATCTTTAATTTCAATTGAACAGAGCTGCTTATTTTTATCAAAATAAAAGACAATTCTATCGTTTATAATTTGTGATTCGACTTCATTTGAAGCAAAAGTAATTGTTATGTTATTTTTACCTAGATAAATATCGAAGTTTCCAACTTCATCTAGATGAGTATCAGCATCCCATTTTTTTGTTTCAAGTAAGGGTAAACCATTTTCTTCAATTTTATTATTTAAAATTTTTTCAGTTATTCCAATCTTATATTTAGGAAATAAAACTAAAGTTATTGAACGAATTTCACCTCTTTTTTTTCCTATTCCAATTTCAATTAATGTTTTTTTCAAATCTCCAGTCCTCCAATATAGAGTAGGATCTATCGAAGGATCCCAAAATCCAAAATCTATATCTATAGGAATATAAGGATCTGATTTTACATAAATATTTACAGTATCTGAGATTGCTTTAAGTTGTAACATAAAATTCCTTTTTTCTAAGGCTTATAAACGGCATGCTTAATTACTGGAAACAGGCCTTCATTTCGTGGTGGGCTAAATACTAATTGCCAAGGACCTATATTAATAGCCTCATTATATACAAATCCAATTTTTTGCGCTTGATTAACAGAAGTTTCAAAACTTTTAAGTAAAATTTGACTATCTATTGGAATTCCATGACGAGCGGGCTTTCTTAATAAATATTCTACCATATGCTTAGTTGCATTTGGAGCAACCCAGATTTTTTTATCTCCAATTGTAAGTTCAAATGATCTTGGAATTTTTGTATTAGGATACATTACATCGGTTGCTTTAATAAAATCCCATACAGTTCCGTTTTTAGATGCATTCAGTATATTTGTTTTTAATCCATTACCAATTTCTTGTACAATTTCAATCAAAGTTTTATCAGCTTGTTTTAACAGAGAAGGATTGCTTTTGATGGTTTCTAAAACTTTGGCAGCATCTTGCGCTCCATATTCCAGATAAGCTTTCATGCCAATTACCAGCAAATGCAACTTTTCAAAGTTTTGCAGCTTTTCTTAATTCTGCAAATTTACTAGCAAATTGTTGGCCAGCTAAATTAATGAACTTTGTTGCGACATAGAATAAAAAAAGCCCCGCAGTTGTGGGGCTTTAAAAATTATTTAAGTTTTTTTGCTTGTACTTATCAATTGATAGTTTTTTTAACTGATAAAGCAGTTTTAAGTACATTTATTAGATTAAGTAATATTGTTTGATCAGCTATATATTTAAATTTCATAAAATGATCTTGGTGACTTCCTCCAATTTGTCCTTCTATAAATAAATTTCCTAATTTTTTCATTTTGATTGTTAAACATGCATCTGTATCATAATCTTTTATATCACAAGTACCTTCCAAGTTTTCGTGCATTTCAGATAATTTATCAATAGTAGAAACTACAGTTTCTTTTGATAGACAAAAACTTGATTTACCTGAAAACGGGCATGATTTTACTTTTATACTAAATGTTAAATAGTTATCTACATTATATTGAAAAGAGATAATTAACTTTTTGAGATTATCTTCTGATTGAAAAATTATTCTATTGTTACCCATATGTATTTATTAATTAACTATTTATTCATTTTATCTATTTCTAGATATTCTGTGGGATTTTTTTCATATCCATTCCAAAATATCCATAATCTATTACATTTTATACACTTAAGAAAGCTTTTCATTTGAGTATACAACACTTCCGAATCAATCATTCCTTTATATTCATCATAGTCAACATCTGAAATAAATTTATATTCTATTTTACATGGAATTTCACTATATGATAAAATTTCACCACATTTACATATAATTTTAGGCATTAAATTTCTCCTAATTATTTATTTTTTCAAAATAATAACATCTTTAATACTAGTTACTCCTTTTCCGGCAAGTCTTGCCATAATATCTCCAAGTTCTTCACTTGTTACGGTTGTTTGAGATAAATCAAGAATAATTCCTATGGCTTGAGTTTTCTTAGCTGCAATTGCAGATATAATTCTATTATGATTACTTGTAATTGGAGTGTAAACATCATAATTTACTCCATTAACTAAAAGATCCGAAGTTTCTCCTCCAGCCCTTGTGCCTTTAGGTATTCGTAGTGTAACTTTATTTCCAAGATCCCGCATATATTCTGCTGCTTTTATTTCACTTGCTGAAAACTTTCCCCCTTGTTCTATAATAAGAGAACCTTTTTTAACTTCATTTAATCCATTTCCAATTTCTTGTACAATTTCAATCAAAGTTTTATCAGTTTGTTTTAACAGAGAAGGATTATTTTTAATAGAATTTAAAATTTTGGTGGCATCTTGAGCTCCATATTCCAGATAAGCTTTCATGCCAATTACAGAATTTTGTACAATACTATCGCTAATCGTTGATGTTTTACCTAAAGAATTAGCAATTACTTTTTCAGCTTTTATTGCCTCAGCAAGTTTAGCAAATTCGCTAAGAAATCTTTGACCCGCAATGCCAACAAGTTTTGTTGTTCCATAAAATAAAAACATGTCCACAAAAATTTCCGAACCATGTTCTAAAGCTTCTTCCC
>WJIY01000023.1 GCA_014730005.1 Candidatus Babelota bacterium
ATTCATCTGCTATTACTCCATTTAAAATTGATAAATTTTTATATTGATCCTTTAAAATAGAATATGTTCCTTTTAATAAATCAATTCCTGAAAAAAGGCAATTAAATAAAATCAAAAAGAAAATTACAAAAATAATATTTGTTTTTTTAATAAGCATATATTTCCCTTTTTTATTACAAACACAATTATTCTAAAATTGTAGAAAACAAATCACAAATATAAATATAAATTAATTCTTTCAGCAAATTCCATAAAAAATACTTTCTTACAAAAAATTAAAAAATATATTGTAGAAATTTTAATAAAATTGATTTTAATTCAAAATATATAAATTGAAAGATAAGATTTCAATCTATCTACATACAAAGTTATGATTCTTTTGAATTTTCTATATCTAAATAATTTATTCTTGCGCCTATTCTATATCTGGATAACAAAGAAATTATTAATCGCCCAACCAAAATGCTTGAATATCAAGCCGCAGGTTTAAAAATTATTCATAATAATACTGTTGCTTGGCTTGAAAATAATTAATCAACATCTACCCTTTTTTGCAGATTATTTTTTAAACTTATAACATAGGAATTTTCTGGGTTTTCTTTAATAAAATATTTTCACCAATTTTAGGAATAAATAGTTTTTTACTTGTTAACTCATTTATTTTTTCAAACCACATTGTTCTTAATTTTAAAATTGGACCATAAAAATCATCTGCGCTAGATCTAAAAGTTCCCCAATGAATTGGAATAAAATATTTAGCATCTAAATCTAAAAAAGATTGAACTGCTTGTTCTGATCCCATATGAGAATTACTAATAATATTTCTAGGTTCTTCTGGAGCTATTGGTAAAAGTGCAACATCAATAGATCCAAATTTTTTTGATATATCTAAAAAATGATTTGCATAAGCGGTATCACCAGCAAAATAAATTTTAAAATCATTATATTCAATCAACCAACTGCCCCACAAAGATCGATTAACATCAAAAAAGCTTCTTCCCGACCAATGAATTGCAGGTAAAAATGTAATTTTTAAATTAGCGTCAATAATATTCTCCTGCCACCAATCATTTTCACAGACATTTTGAATTTGTAATTTATTAAAAAATCGCTTATCACCCAAAGGCACAAAAATTTTGGGATTATGTTTTTGTATCGATATAATACTTTTGAAATCTAAATGATCCGCGTGATTATGAGAAACAATTACATAATCAATTTTAGGCAAATTAGAAAGTTCTATTCCAGGCCTAAAATTACGAGGACAAAGAAAAATAGAATCAGAAAAATTCGGATCGATTAAAATATTTTTATTACCAATACGAATCAAAAAAGTAGCATGTCCAATCCAAGTTATATATATGTTTTTATTTTCTATTTCTGAAAAAATTTCGATTTTTTTTTCAATAAACCAATCTTTCGGATTTATATTACTAAAATATCGTTTTGAATTTTTATAAAGTAACCATTCTTTTTTTATTACCCAAGCAGTATAGGCAAATTCTTTTAATCTTTTAAATGGAGTTAAATCATCTTTTAAATAAAGATAATTTTTTCTAAAAAATTGTTTTTTCATAATAAAAACTTTAAAAAATTTTTCCACATCCTAAACAAATATCATCATCATAAAAAACAGCAAATTGACCAGGTGCCAAACCTTGATCTTGTTCATCAAGTTTTACAGTAGCAGAATTATCATTCAAAAATTTTAATTCACAATTATAAAACTTTTCTCCATGACGAATTTTGGTTTGAAGATTTATTTTTTCAGGCTTTTCACTACTAATCCAATTGAAATCATAAACATTAAAGGTGTCCCTTTTTTTATTTTGCGAGTGGTATTTGTTCGAAATATAAATAATATTATTTTTGGTATCTTTTTTTACAACAAACCATGGTCCACCAGAAAGTCCAATACCTTTACGCTGTCCAATTGTGTAAAACCAAAAACCTTCATGTTCTCCAACTTTTTTGCCTGTTCCAAATTCTATTAAACAACCCTTTTTTGTTCCAACATGATGTTTAATAAAATCTCTGAATTTAATTTTTCCTAAAAAACAAATTCCTTGGCTATCTTTTCTATTTTTATTTGGTAAATCATATTTTTTTGCCAAATCACGAACTTCACTTTTTTTTAGATAACCAATAGGAAACATAATTTTTGATAATTGTTTTTGATCAAGATGCGATAAAAAATATGTTTGATCTTTTATTGAATCAACTGCTTTTTTTAATAAATGCTTCGATACACTCGATTCTGCCAAGAGCTTCGCCTGACATTCAGCACGAACTAATTGCCCATCATCCCTCATATCGAGTACCCGTGAAGCATATCGAGGAATCGAAAGATTATCAACTTGTGCATAATGTCCTGTTGCAACCTTATCAAACTGATCACCAAATCTTTCTAAAAAACATCCAAACTTTATTAATTTGTTACAAAAAATATCAGGACTAGGTGTTCTGCCTTTCTTTACTTCGGAAATTGCATAAGACACAACTTTATCGTGATATTCTTGTTGCATATTAATAATTTGCAATGGCACATTTGCTTTCCTACAAATTGCCTTAGCATAATTTAAATCATCTTCCCATGGACAATTACCAAGAAAAGATAATTCATTTTCAAGCCAAATTTTTAGGTAAAAGGCAGTAATATCATGTCCCTGATCTTTAAGCAAATTTAAAGCAATGGAACTATCAACACCACCTGATAATAATACAGCTACTTTCATATTGTAATTTTATCATTTGCATTAAATTACAACTAACATTGGGTTAAAATATTAAAAAATGTTCATATTTTAACCTTATAAATACTATTTTATGATATCAATAGACCTGCAATTGCAGCATTAATTAAATTAACAAGAGTTCCACCAAGCAATGCTCTTAATCCAAATTTGGTAAGAATTGTTCTTTTGTTTGGAGCAAGAGCAGAAATTCCACCAATCAAAATTCCAATAACTGAAAAATTCGAAAAACCACATAAAGCATAAGTCAAAATTGCTTGCGTACGTGTCGATAATGTTGCTTTCACAAAACTTGAATATGCAACAAATTCATTAATAACAAGTTTTTGTCCTAAAAGAATTCCCGCAACACTTTTTTCTCGGGATGAAATACCTAACAATAAAGTTATGTTGGAAAACAGTTTGCTAAAAATTTCATTTAAACTATAGCCAATTATATTAAATAAAAGATAATCAGCCATAGACATCAAACTTATAAATGCTATTAACATAGCAGCAACATTTGCAGCTAATTTAAGACCATCACCTGTTCCTTGAGCAATAGCATCAAGCATATTAGATGTATCTTTTTTCATTTCAAAAGAACTACCTGCTGAAGTTTCTGGTATTTTAGTTTCAGGTATCAAAATTTTTGAAACAAGTATAGCTCCAGGAATAGACATAACAGATGCCGTTAATAAATGAATCATCGAAACACCCATTGAACTATAAACAGCAATAAGACCTGCTTGCAGAGTTGACATGCCACTAATCATTACAACTAATATTTCAGATTCTGTCATTCCTTTGATATATTTTTTCACAAACAACGGGGCCTCTGTTGGTCCAAGCATACTATTTGCTGCAGCACATAATGTTTCAGCACCAGACGTTCCTAAAATTGGTCTTATAAAAAAAGAAAGAAATCGAACCAAAAATTGTATTATCCCAAAATGAAAAAGCAATGACATTAAAGCACTAAAAAATATTATCATTGGCACCACTTTTACAATAAACAAAAATCCCCATGGTCCTGAAGGATCTATCATATTCCCAAATAAAAATCCAATTCCTGCATCAGCAAAACTATATATTCTCTCAAAACCACGAGATAGCATTGTAAAAAAATGGTTCCCAATCTCTGTTCTTAAAACAAAAAAAGCCAAAATAAATTGAAGCGCTAATGCACCAAAAATCCTGCGTGGATTTATTTTGTTTTTATTATTAGAAAAAATAAAAGCAACTAAAAGAAAAATAATAATTCCAATAAAACTAATATAATGATTATCTTTTAAAAAATAAGTATATACAGCTGAAAACACAAAAAACTCCTTTAAATAAAAACTAATAATTTTTTGCGACATTTTAAATGATTATACTACTACTAATTTTAAAAAAAATAAGGCTAATTTAAAAATTAACCTTAATAAATGCAAGTTCGATAACAGATAATCTCAAAATAACTATTCTAATAACTCTTCAATACAATTTTTTTCCTCTGCTCATTCTGTTTTATTTTGCAAAATAAAACAGAATGAGCAGATTTTATAGATATGCTGTTCATATTGCAAAACAATTATTAAATTCACCTTAATAAACAAATTTATATTAATAATAAAAGAAGAGATTAATAATAAAAAGTTTGATATTTCCAATTTTGATTATCAAATTCTAATGACAAAAAAGTAGGTGGATAACTTAAAACTTTATCTCCGTTTAAAATATTTCCACTAATTAATGTAGTAATAGAAAATCCTTGATCATAATAATCTGAATCTTTTTTTAATAAGAATTCATCTTTTTCGTTAAAAATACAACATGATGGAGTTTCCAAATTATCAACATCTTCATCTAATCGTTCTTGAAATAATTTATTTATTTTAGGAATTTGATGATCATGACCTCTAATTAAACCTGAAATTTTTGCTTTTGTAATATTTTGGATCTCACTTTTAATACAAAATCTATTAAAAAAATATTTGGAAAATTCTAAATCAAAATCTAAAATTCCCTGACCTCTATCTGATTCAGACAAACCAATGCCACTAGCATATTTGGATGAAAAAGTATTCCAAAAAAAACCATATCCAATTTCAAAGTCAAAAACAGGATTTAAAAATTTTTTAATATTACACAACCAACTATCTATGATTTGCTCTTTATTATTTTCAATGCATTCATTTTCTAAAAATTTCCTAATAAAATCTTCAATCTCATCTTGATCCATAATAAGAGACTCATCTATAAAAAGTGCAAAAAGTCCACCTTTTTTTAAATTTTTTTCAACCAAATCATTTAACATCTCTTCATAATCAATTCGTAATTCAAAACCTCCATGCACCAACAATTTTAATTGATTAAAATTTTTATACCCCAATAACAAAGCATCTGGAAGATAATTGTAAAAAAGTTTTAATTGTTCTCTAAAATTTTTAATGTCATCTTGTTTATGCTTATCTAACGCCAAATAAACAAATTCGTACAATATATTATCTTTTATTGTCTCTCTATTTTTAAAATAGTGTTCATTCATATCAATATTTTCGTGATTTCCCCTTAACAAAACAACTCTCCCAGGATTTTTTAAAGCGAGAATAATCACAGAACACAAAACTTTTAAATTTTCTTTGCCCCTATCTGTATAATCACCTAAAAAAACAAGTTTGTTGTTATCTTTTAATTGTAATTTTTTATCCATCCGATCCATGCCAATCAAATTATCTAAAATAGATTTTATAGTTTGAAAATTACCATGAATATCACCAACAACATTAACCTTTTCTTTTGGATCTAAAACCCATTCAAAAATATTTGGAAAATTATATTTATCATCAACAAACGTATTTTCTTTCTTGTTCAAAAACTTTTCTGGATAATATTTGCTCCAAAATTGCTTATTTTGTAACCACTCCAAATAAGAATCATTAAAAAAATGTAAGAAATCAAGTATTCGTTCAACTGTAGAATCTATATCATACAAATTATCAATGTTTACATCATCAATACTTTCATTTTTTTGCAAAACTTCACATGTATTACCATTCAAATCCAGTAATGGCATAAACATAGAAAATGTTGAATTAAAAATAAAAAAGGATAAAAATAAACTGATATAATATTTTTTCATAAACCCCATTTTCTTTTTACGTTTACATCAGCATATTATTATCTTCTATCATTTTCTGCTGATTTTTTTCCGTTAATTTATTTATCGCATAATCATTTTTTGAATCTTCAGCTAGCTTTAATGGAGTAAGCACATTATCAATAGATACTCCAGTTTTAATAAAGTCTGGAAGTAAATTTGATTTATTTACATCAATATTTGGACATGCTAATAATTTATCTAAAACATAATTACTTAAATCTACATCATCAAGATACATAATAATATTGTGCAATAAAGTATTTCCAATATAATCTTTTTCATTTATTAAATCTAATTTGTTATTATTTTTATTTTTTAAATGATCTATTAATTTAAAACACCTTAAAGATGAGCTACAAATAGACTCTTTATATTTTTCATCTTTTTTTATCTCTTTAATGACAAAATTTAATATATTTGTATTTAATAAATCATCTTCATATTCTCCTAAACGTAAGTATTTCTTCATTATTTCATATACACAAAATTTTTTATTTAATCTTTTATCCGATATTATTTGACTATTTTTTTTCTTTTTTGGCGATTTAAAAATACTTTTAAATCGCTTACATGAATCATTCCTGTTCACGTCTGTTGTTCGTACAGGCGGCTTGCCTGCAAAAATATTAAAACACACGAAAAACTGTAAAATGAATAATTTTTCTATTGAAATCTTTTTCATAA
The DNA here is from genome assembly GCA_014730005.1 of Candidatus Babelota bacterium. Lineage (GTDB taxonomy): Bacteria > Babelota > Babeliae > Babelales > UASB340 > WJIY01. The sequence continues at coordinate 6,565 of WJIY01000023.1, forward strand.
TATAACCTCCTACAAACATAGGCCTTAGCCTATAACATATATTTTATCCAAATTTGAGACAAATTCCAAAGGGCCTATTAAAAATAGGTAAAATTTCTTATTTTTTTTAAAAAATGCCTTTTTTAGTGATTTTTTATCCAAAAAATAATTATTTAAGAAACAAAGATCCTTGTTCTCGGCGCACTTCATTTTCCCACTCCAAAAGAGGAATAATTAGAGCATTAAGGTCCCCTTCCATTATCAAATCAAGTTTTTTTAATGTTAAATTAATCCTGTGATCTGTAATTCGATTTTGTGGAAAATTATAAGTTCTAATTTTTTCTGCACGCTGTCCCATCCCAACTTGTTGTTTCCTTTGTTCACTAATTTGAGCCTCCCGTTTTTCTCGCTCCATTTCTAAAAGCCTTGAAGCTAGAATTTTCATAGCTTTAGACTTATTTTTTATTTGAGAACGCTCATCTTGGCATGCAACAACAATTCCTGTAGGAATATGAGTAATTCTTACAGCAGAATCAGTTCGATTAACATGTTGTCCACCAGCACCACTGGCACGATATGTATCAATTCTTAAATCTTGTGGATTAATATCAACATCAACTTCTTTTGCTTCGGGTAAAACTGCAACTGTAACCGTTGAAGTGTGAATTCTTCCTGAAGTTTCTGTCCGCGGTACTCGTTGAACTCTATGTACACCAGATTCAAATTTCAAATATTTAAAAACATTTTTACCTTTAATATGCAAAACTAGTTCTTTATAACCACCTATATCTGTTGAATGTGAATCTACAATTGAAACATTCCAATTTTTAGATAAAGCATAATTATGATACATCTTAAAAAGATCACTAACAAAAAGAGCAGCTTCTTGTCCCCCTGCCCCTGCTCTAATTTCCAAAAAAACTGACCTCTTATTACGCTTATCTGAAGGGTACAAAAGATCTTCAAGTTCAAATTCTAAATGATCAAGATTTTTTTGTTTTTCTTCTAATTCTTCATAATACAACTGTTGCATATCCTCATCAGTTTCATTTTGTAACATTTTTTTTAAACCATTTAGTTCTTTTTGAATTTTTAAAATATCTTTATGCGCATTAAGTAATTCTAAATATTGAGAAGCTTTTTTTTGTAATTCTGCTCTTTGTTTTTGATTCAAAGAAGCGTCAGAAAGTTTTTCGATAATCTCGTTATAATCTTTTTCTATTTGATCCCAATTTAAATTGATCATAATTTAATACCATAACAATAATTGCTGATTTTTAAATCTAAAAAAAGTTAAGGCAAGCCTATACCTGCCTTAACACTTTAATCAAATTAAAAATATTTTTATATAATGTTATTTACAAAAATTTTTATTAATAATTCTATTTCTTTTTTTTAGCATAACGCTTCTGGAACTTTTCTATTCTTCCAGCAGTATCTACAAATTTTTGAGTGCCCGTAAAAAATGGATGACAAGCTGCACAAATATCTACTTCAATACTTTTTTCCGTTGAAGTAGTTTTAAAACTATTTCCACAAACACATTTTACTGTAACTTCATGAGTTTTTGGATGTATATTTTTTTTCATGATTATTCCTATTTAATACCCTTTGTTTTGTGTTTTTCTTTTAACTTTTCTATAAATTCAACACGATCAACATCTACCCCCCGCATTTTACCTAAATGCATCGATGCAAAATCTGACCACAAAATTGTATAAAATAATTGACCTTCCCAATTATCTCCTAAAACCGGCGGTTTGTAAAGAACAACACCTTCTTGCTCAAGTAATTCACTTGTCGCTTGAATAGCTCTATCTAAATTTGCCGTCAAAAAATCGGTATAAAATAATAAAACAAGAGGCTTTGTATTAAATTTAGCAAATCCATTTAGCAAATTATGACAACACTCAGGAAAATATGAACTTACAGCTTGAATTTTACTATTTTCATTAAATTGAGTTTGCGCTCTATAAGCAAAAGAAGCAGTATCCCCAGAAACACCCCAAACATGAAAAAAATCATAATTTTTAGCTATATTAAGAAAATCATCAAAAACAGCCTCGCCCTTATCAAATTTTGGAATATGTAACTCTGCTTGTTTTACAAAAGTATCTACAATATCTTTACCTTCAGGCAAAAGATCTAATATAGATAAAAAGCCCAAAATAAAGCCTAAAAAATTACCTAATGCAGCCCGAGGTTGTATAGATTTTGGTATCAAAACAAAAGGTAAATTTTTATCTTCTGCAATTTCTGCTATTTTTCCGCCATGTGACAAAACTACAGTTGGAATAAATTGTTTTGTTAATTTTTTAAGAATATCTATAGTTTCCCAAGTATTTCCCGAATATGAAATAACAAAAACAAGTGTTGCTCCATCAATAAATTCAGGAACAGTTGGAGTATCAATAACAAATGATGGGATATTACTCTTCTTATTTAAAAAAGTTTTGACCATTCTCCCCGCAATTCCAGAACCCCCCATACCCACAAAAGCGATTTTATTTATATTTGTTGGTAATTGACCACCAAGTCTATAATGAAAATTATAAGCAAGATCTAAACCATCTTTAAGTTTTTTTGGCCATTGATTTAATTCTTGTAACATTCTTCAAATCCTTTTTTTATCTTAAATACTATTTTTTATCTTAATACTATAATTGTTGGCTGTCTTCCTGCCAATAAACCCTGTCTTCGATAAGAAAAAAAATTTTCATCACAAATAGTACAAATATTATACTCCTCTTTTATTTTGTCAGCTGATATTCCTGAATCTATCAATTGTAATTTAACAAAACGAACTAAATCAAAAAATAATACTTCGCCTTTTTTAAAAACAATCTGATCAAAAAAATTTGAATCTTCTAAATAACTCAAAAAATCCGCCTGTATTGTATAACAACAAACTTTTGCACAAGGACCCAAATAGGAAACAACATCTCTTTTTTTACAATTGAATTCTTCTTGCATTTGATTAAGAACTTTATAGATTATTCCATTTACAGAACCTCTCCATCCCACATGAACAATTGCGGAAATATGTTTTACCGGATCATAAAATAAAACCGGCATACAATCCGCTGTAACAACACCAACACCTATTCTTCTTTGATTTGTAATTATATAATCACCAGAATTTTTAAAAAGAATTAATTGATCTTTTTTTTCATGAAAACTATTTATACAAACTCCATCAATACTATGCGTTTGGTTTAAAAAAATAAGCTGATCAATACCTAAAACTTTTCTAATTTTCTCAAAAGATTCTACTGATATTTCATTAAATGATTTTACACAACAATCTTTTTTATCACCGAAATAAATCGAAAATGAAAGATTGTTGTGTATAAACATAAATATCTATTCTGAAAAATGTTCGTTTTTATTTTCTTTATTTTCAATATTAAGAGTTTCTATTTTATCGCTTTGCAATTGTTCTTCTGCTTTTTTACGCAAAAAAGTTGGCGTATCAAAATTATCTAAATCTATAGATGATTCAGATAAATTTTTAAAATTTTCTTCTTCCTTCTTTTTTTCTTTATTTTTTATAAATTCTTTTTGCGCACTCGCTGTTTTATAAATTTTTTCTTTTTCTAATTTATTCTCTTTTTTTGTTTCTGTCTCAAACCCTGTAGCAATTACTGTAACCATAACCTGATTACCTATTTCAGGATCAATCACAGATCCCAAAATAATTTCAGCATTTTCACTTACCATATCATGTATCAATGAAGCAGCCTCATTAATTTCTTGTAAACCAAGATCAATATTTCCGGTAATATTGATTAAAACACCTTTTGCACCTTTAATACTTATATCTTCAAGCAACGGGGAGTTTATAGCATTTAATGCTGCCTGTCTAGCACGTTCTTCCCCTTCAGCAATACCAGTTCCCATTAAGGCCATGCCCATATCTTTCATAATCTCTCTAACATCTGCAAAATCAACATTAATATGTCCAGCTTTTGTAATAATATCAGAAATACCTTTTATTGCTTTTTTTAAAACATCATCCGACATAGCAAAAGCATCCAGCATTGAAATTTTCGGATCTACTATTTCAAGCAACTTTTGATTAGGAACAATAATTAAGGTATCAACTGACTCCTTTAAAGTTTTAATTGCTTCATGCGTATATGTAGTCCGCCTACGTCCCTCAAACAAAAATGGTTTTGTAACAATAGCAACTGTTAAAATTCCCAACTCTTTAGCTGCTTTTGCAATAACTGGAAGTGCTCCTGAGCCCGTTCCTCCTCCCAACCCAGCAGTTAAAAATAAAATATCTGTTTTTTTAATTTCTTCCAAAATTGTCTCTATGTCCTCTTCAGCTGCCCTTCTTCCAACATCAGGATTAGCTCCTGCACCTAAACCTTTTGTTATCTTTTTACCTATCTGAATTTTATATTCCGCCAAAGAAAGATTTAATGCTTGTGCATCAGTATTAGCAACAATAAAATTTATATTTTTTAATTCATTACTATTAATCATACTATTAACAGCATTACCTCCGGCTCCCCCTATTCCAATAACCTTTAAGCAAGCACCAAAATTTTCTTGCTTTTCTTCCTCTAAATTAAGTTCTATCATAGAATCCTTTCATTACATTTTTTTAACTATAAAAAATCATATATCCAAGATTTCATTCTTTTAAAAATCTTTTTAAAAGCAGAATTATCTGAATTTGCAATAAAATCTAATCTATCTTGTCCACTTGCATAAAGTAACAACCCATAACCAGTTGCATAAACTGGGCTTTTTATCAAATCAGGAACAGGAGTTATATTTGATTTGTAACAAGAAGGAACTCCTATTCTTATAGGCATTCCAAATTTATTTTTAGCTAAATTTTGCATTCCCAAAAGTAACGAACCTCCACCTGTTAAAACAATTCCAGAAGGCATGAATCCCTGCAGTCTATACTTAACAAGTTCATCACAAAGTAAATCAAAAATTTCTTCTGCACGAGGATTCAAAATTTCATATAAAGAATAAGTTTCTATATTTTTTGTTTTATTTTCATATTCTAAATCAATGGTAATTTTGTCATTATCCAAATCTAAAAAACATTCTTCAAATACAAATCCATGCGTCTTTTTGAGCTCTTCAGCTTTTTCAATAGGAATTCCCAAACCAATCGCTAAATCATTAGTAAAATGATTTCCTGCAATTGGCAATACTTTTGAATGCATTATTCTACCATCACGATAAATTGCAAAATCTGAAGTTCCTCCGCCAATATCAAGAATTCCAACTCCTAATTCTTTTTCTGAAGGAGTAAGAACAGCATCTGCTGATGCAATTTGTTCTAAAACAATATCACTTACTCTTACTCCAGTCATCTCACATGCCTTTATTATATTTTGTGCAGAACAAACAGCTCCGGTTATAATATGAACTTGAGCTTCGAGCCTTATTCCATGCATCCCTATAGAATCAAGAATGCATTCTTGCCCATCAATTTTGAAATATTGAGGTAATACATGCAAAATCTCTTGTCCCTGAGGTAACGCAACAGCTTTTGCAGCCTCAACTACTCTATCTACATCATCTTGATTTATATCTTTATTTTTTATTGCAACAACCCCTGTAGAATTTAATGAGTTAATATGTCCTCCCGAAATTCCTACAGCAACAGTATCGATCTGTATCCCTGACATATTTTCTGCTTGCTTTATTGCTTTTTTTAAAGAATCAACTGTCTTGGTTACATTTACAATCACACCTTTTTTAAGCCCATAAGATGGATGTTGACCAAAACCGATTAAGTCTAATTTGCCATCAGAATCTTGTGTTGCAATCAAGACACAAATTTTTGTTGTACCTATATCTATAACGGATACAATGTCTTTTAAAATACTTTTTCCCATTATGCCCTCCCCATATTTTTTAGAAGCTCTAATTCTTTTTTTAACATTGGTTTAACATAAACCCTATCCCTAAATCTTGTGTCCATTAAAATATTTTTTTTACTTGATTGATTTTTATTAATTAATTTAACAATATTCTTAGCTCTCAGAATTTCTTGATATTTTAAACAATTATCTTGAGTCACCAAAAAAAAAGACTGAATAAAACTATCATTTTCCATTTTTTTTAAAGTAATATTATAAGGATCCAAATAATAAACTTGATAATTTAACCAAATTCCTATAGGAATTTTTTCAATAAATGAAAAAATATTTTTTTTCGTAAAGTTCAACAAATTATCATCATTTAAATAAAAACTCTTCAACAACTTCAAATTAATACTTTTAAAAAAATCAAAATCAACTAAATATCCATTATTAGTTAAAATTATTTTATCATTTATAATACATATTGGATCTACACCTATGATATGTATTTTTACAATCTTATGATAAGAAAAATCCCAAATAACATTTTTAATAAAATCGAATTTAGATTTAATTTGATTACAAACTTCTTCAGGATTTAATTGGCTCAATTTATCCGTTTTAAAATTATTAAATACAAAATCATTAATTTGATTTTTAAGATCATCTGAATAGATATGTTCAAAATTAAATTGCAATTTTTCTGGAGAAAAAATTCTAACTTTTATTTTATGAAATTGAGCATATGCAAAATACATAAAATAAAATATTAAAATCACAACTACTAAAACAAAAATCAGTTTTAATGTTTTTTTTATAAAAATACCATTTAGTTGAACCACTCTACTCCTCCTAAAAAATGGTACTTCTCAAAAAGCGCTCAAAATTGTATCTTAATCATAAAACAAATTGAATTTATTCTGCAATACATCAGTATCTTATCTATCAATCAATGCCTAATAGCCCTATTTTAATTTTTGTGAAATTAAAAATAAAAGGATACCTGCAGCAACTGAGGCGTTGTATGAAATATTTGATCTTCTTTGAGGAAGAGTAATTAAAATACCCTCTTTTTGAATAGATTTGGAAATACCAACAGCTTCATTTCCTATAACCAAACATAATGGCTCACTATAGTTAATTTTTATAGCATCTTTTCCATCTAATACCGCCATGTAAAATTGGTATCCCGCTTTTTTTAATTCAAAAACTGCACTTTGAATTGAAGCTGCCAAATAAATTTCTAAATGTTCAACCAATCCTGCAGAAGATTTATGTGCAGTTGCATTTAAGAGGGCTCCTCCTTTTTTGCACATAACAACTCCTGTAACATTAGTACAATATGCAGAACGCAATATAGCACCCAAATTGCGTACATCCTGTATAGAATCTAACAACAAAATAAAAGAATGCTTTTCTGAAACAAAAACTTTTTTTCGGTATATAAAAGGTGAAACCAAAGCTACAATTCCCATATGATCAGTTGTTCCAGCCATACGATCTAAAACATTTTTAGAAACGTATTGAATATTTGGTATATTCTTGGGCAGATATTTTTCAATCCGATGCCAAGATTTTGGTAAAGGTTTTGTTGTATATATAGAATACAATTTTCTTTTTTTTGCCTTTAACAATTCAATAATTGAATGTGCCCCAAAAATCATATCTTGAGGAATATTTTTTATTATTTTTTTCTTTTTTGCCATTTTAAACCAAAAACTATAGTTTTTTTATATTTCATTTATAAAGTATAATTACAAAAAATTAAGTTAGCAAAAAAAGCTTTTAATTAAATAAAATCAAATGAAGAGAGACTTTAACTATGTATATATTAGAAGGAAACATAGGGGTTGGGAAATCCACCTTTTTAAAATTAATACAAACCAATCTTCCAGAAATACAAATATTAACCGAACCTAAAGATAACTGGGTTAACCAAATTTATGGTCAATCACTTTTAGAAAATTTTTATAAAGCACCTAAAAGGTGGGCATATACTCTTGAAACTTTAGCTATGATTTGTAGATCTAGAGATCATTTAAGAGAACAAAGCAATTCCAATAAAATAATTATGGAACGCTCAATTTATTCGGGTCATTATTGTTTTGCGATAAACGGATACAAAAGTGGTTTTTTTACTCCAATTGAATGGAGTATATATCAAAAATGGGTACAATTTTTACTTGAACAAAAATGCAATCCACCAAAAGGCTTTATTTATCTTAAAGCTTCACCTGAAATTTGTCTTGCAAGAATAAAAAAAAGAAATAGAATTAGTGAGAAAAAAATAACATTATCTTATATTAAACAACTTGATCAATGGCATGAAAAATTTTTAATTAAAAAAGAAGAAGTTGCTGAAAATATAAAAAATGTTCCAGTATTAATTCTTGATTGTAGTCAGGATTTTGTGCAAAACCAAGAAAATTTAGATAAACACTTATATAAATTAAATAATTTTATAGAAAAAACATATAATTAACGCAAACTTTGAATAAGAAAAATAATACCAATTCTTTTTTTAAAAAACAGATTGATTAATTTAACTAAGAATATAGTAATTATCCTCTTTACGTTCATCCTGCCTGTACATCAAAGCCTTAACAAAGGCGTAAGAAAACCTATCATAGAATAACCCCAAGGTTGGGCAAATCAAAAACCTGTCCTGAGTAAGCGAAAGGCATCAAAAAAAATCTTGAAAAGATTTTTAATTATTTTTTTAAAAATTTTACTTATATGAAACAAGACTTTACCTAATGCATAATAGCTTGCTCCAGCAGGTATGATTGAAAATTTTTCATGTATATTTTTTGAATTCTTAAATCCATTAAAACCTGCTCTATAGATTTTTTCCGTTTGAAAATTTTTTGTTCTTCGAGTTTGGCAAAAGCAAAAAAAACAGAAAGTATATGGGTTCTCTGTTTTTCAATTTCAAGACATTGGCAATCGACCAATCCAAGGCTTTGCTTAGTAGTTCTAAACATTTTTTCAATATTCCATCTAATATTATAAGTCTTAGCTTGTTCTTTAGCTGGAATGTTTAAACTGCTAATGATATAAACAATATTGGAAGATTTTCCGGAATTAGAATATCTTTTATGTGCAGTAAAAAAGCATTCAAT
>WJIY01000024.1 GCA_014730005.1 Candidatus Babelota bacterium
AAAAAATCAAAGTCGAATTTTCACTTATGCTATTTCGAGCGTAGCGAGTGTAACTGTCCGAAGGACTAAAGAGTTGGGGCCGTTACATTAACTTATGATTTTTGTCAAAGGCATTGCCTGTTGATTAACAAAAGAAGGTTTGTCATTTTTATTTACTAGTAAATAAAATTTAACTAAAATTGCTAGTGATCTGTTTAAAACGAGTTTATCTATTAACCTATATTCTTTCTTTTTTCTAATAAAAATCCTACAAAGGTTCTTTATTATAAACGAACTATTATTTTTTGCAATATTAAAATTCAGTAATGAATAATTTTCTTTGTAGATATTTATTCTTTTATTTAATTCTTCAATTTCTATCTCTTTATGCAATGCTTTTCTACAGTAATACAATATCTTAAGAGTATCTATGTAAAAATCGGCATCATTAATTCCTGACTCTATAGCAGAATTTTTCAATTCAATAAACTCTTCATCAGATATTTCAATTGGATCATAATATAAGTTCACAAATGAAGATGTAACTTTATTAATAGTTATATTTCCCCAATATGCCCAAATTATGGGTGGAATAAAAACCTTATTCAAAAATAGTTCTTTATGATTTTTCGGATATAATATTCTTTCAGAAAGGTAATTATATTTTTTAAAGAATATATCCATTTGTGGATTATTAAAATATTGTTTCACTTCTTCTGCATTTTTTCCTTTGAAAATATTTATAGCTGAAATTGTATTTAGTTCTGTGAATTGACTTGAATTATGGAGGAAAGTTAGCTTCTTACTTTCGGACCATCCGCCTGTTTGGCACCAAACCATTATTCCAACGAGGTCTTCATTATTTTGTAATTGATTATAATATTTTTCATAGTCAAAACCTGTATAATAAGGCATCTCTCCAAAAAAATCATATTCTCTTTTCGTTTGCAATTCAATTATCTTTTTATGATTGCCTAAGAAGAATAATGGATTTAGATCCATATTTCTAAAGAAATCAGAAACACCATATTTCATTGAAATAATCAAACTTGGACTGTTTATATCCTTAAAAACTTTTGAGAACGTTTTTTTATTCCATATTAGATCTCCTATTTTACTTCCACCAATAGTCCATGTTCTAAATATCCATTTTTTATTATTTTTTTCAAATAATGGCAGAAGTTTAGTAAGGTATTTTTTGATCTGCTTAGGAGATTTAATAGTTATTTTGCTTTTAAAAATTCCTTTAACATCTATGCCATCACATTCTCCAATTCTAGAAATTACTCCTTCAATATCATATTTTTCAAATAAAGTGGTAAGATTGTTTTTTAAAACCTCGATAATCTTGTTATCTTTATTTTGAGTATGTGCTTCTATTTCCTTATTAAAATACATCAAATCAAAAGTTATGAAAACCTTTAAGTTATTCTTATTTGAGATTTTTATTAATTTTTTATAAAGTTGTTCAAATTGGGAAATCTTTTGTTTATCTTTAGTACTGTAGAAATCTAGAATCACCATGTGAGGCAAATCATCTAATGTTATAGAATTATATCCTATCTTTTTGATTTGCTGAACAAATGATTCAAATTGGTTTATTATTCTCTTAAAATCAACATTCAGATCTTTTTTATTTTCATAAAAGCTAAAAGGTACCTTTGACCAATTTTTTGGAGTATTTGATGGATCAATAAAAGGTCCAATGGCATCAATAATTGAATATCTCATATATTAAGATAAATAGATTATATTAATAAATTATTCTATTGTTTAAGGCCCCAACTCTTTTTTTGGTTCTTTTTTTAAAAGAACATCTAAAGTGAAAATTCGATTGAGTTTAACGTTCGCGTGTATCTGAAGTTTCGCAAAAATTCCTTCTTGTCTGCCGTAGTTTACAACGAAGGAGGATGAAAATCTAATAGTTTTTTGCGAAATTTGGGAGAGGCTGATTTGACATTCCTTTTGAATCTAATTGCGTCAAATCTGCCGAACCAGATACACGCTGTTAGGCGATGCTTTGCCCAGTTAAAATTTTTCCTTATTCATAGGAAACATTTTCAAAAACTTTTATAAGATCTAGTTTCTCAGCCAATTTCTGTGATGCAATATTGGAAATTTCATGGGTATAAAGCGGAATCTTGCCTTGCTTTTGCAATTCGCTTGCCCATAGCTGAACCGCTTTTAATCCAAAACCTTGTTTTCTGTATTTTGGCAAAGTAAAAATCCATGCTTCTCCTGCCTTATCATTTTCACGAGAAGAAACACAACAAGCGGCTATTTCATCATCTTGCATAGCAGCATAAACCATTGGATACTTATTGTGGAATGTTGGATCAAATTGTTTGATAGCTTCATCTTCACTGCCAATAAATATTTTAGTATTTTCAGTATCTACCTGGATATCGCTTGGAAAAACATAGGCAACATAATGCCCAGCCTCATTAAATTGTTTGTCTCTTTTTAAAATTTCAACAACTTTGTCTTGCTTATCTATAAAACTATGTTTTTCCAATTTTTCCAAATCAGCGACTAAATTATTTGCCATTTTATCAGAGTAGAAAATATTTATTTCTTTACCAAAATTCACCGCAATAATTTTTGGTGGTTCAGCGTTTTCGTTCTTCTCGATATCAAAATGATCAGTATGGATTTTTACGATTCTATTGCCATTGACTATTTGTAAACTTTCTAAGCCTATTTGAGCGTGAAAACAAGGTTTTGGATTTATTTGTTCCATATTATAAAAGTTTTTTTGTTTCTTTATAAAATCTAGCATAATTTTAACTGGGCAAAATTTCGCCTAACGTTTGCCGATGATCCGCAAGTTTTAGAATTAAAATTTTGGATATCGGCTGTTAAGTAAAGTATTTTTAAAAATCAACCTTTTATTTGATAAAATTCTATAACGTTTCCTTCTGGATCTTCTGCCTGAAAAATTAAATAATTTTCA
>WJIY01000025.1 GCA_014730005.1 Candidatus Babelota bacterium
TGCTGTTGTTATTATTTCAGCGTTAGTCATTTTAACTTGAGGATCTTCTTTTATTTTTAATTTTTTTAGCATATCATCACAAATACAATATGTTATAATAATTTCTGTCTCCATGGCTTCTCCTTTATTTTTTTGTTTTGTTATTATTTTAGGAGTTTGCTATGGAGATATATTTTTTTCAAATTTTATAGGTCACAACTTGAGTTAATTATAATATAGCTTTTAAGGATAAATTATGTTTTTAATACTTTTGTTCGTTTTTTTAATTTCCCTGTTTTGGGGATCATTCTTAAATGTTGTAGCATATCGCAGCATTCATGAAAGATCTTTTTTTGAACCAAGATCCAAATGTAATTTTTGCAATAAAACGATTCCTTTTTATGATAATTTTCCTGTCATATCTTGGTTTTTATTACATGGTAAGTGTCGTTTTTGCCAAAAATATATTTCAATTTTATATCCAATAATTGAAATATTAACTGCATTTATTTTAACGAGCATTTTTTTTAAAATATTTTATTTTTATGGTTTTTTTATTTTTTCGATTAATTCAATAATATATTTTATTTCTTATATCATTTTCTTTTCTGCATTAATTGTTGCAACAAGAACAGATCTAGAAGCTTTAGTAATTCCACAAATTTTTACTTTATGGCTCACTCCTCTTGGAATTTTATTATCTCATTTTGATGCAATTGAAATAAGTATTTATGAAAGTGTAATAGGCGCGGCGTTTGGTTATAGCGTTCTTTGGCTAATTGCCAAAATTTTTACTTATTTTACACAAAAAGAAGGTCTCGGTGTTGGTGATATGGAACTTTTGGCAATGATTGGTGCTTTTTTAGGACCTATTGGCGTTTGGTTTTGCATGCTTACCGGATCTTTTTTAGGTTTAATAACTGCTAGCATTTACATATTTGCAACAAAAAAAAATACATCAACTCAAATTCCATTCGGTCCATTTTTGGCATTGGGGGCTACAATTTATTTTTTCTTTCAAGATTATTTTGTATGTATATTTTTTTAATCCAAACCTTTTTGAATATTTTCCATTTTGCGATCTGAATCAATTTGCCAAACATCAATTTTGCCTTTACCCGCAACATCACCAGCAGCTCTTGCAACAAAATTTTCTTTATCAGCAAAACATTGCCCTAAGGATTCTTTTGATGTTTTTAATTTTCCCGTAAAGTAATGCACTCCTTCTTGCGCACCAGGAAAATTAAATCCATATGTATAATAAAAATTTTCTTGTTCTCCCCCACCTTTATAGCCTTGAGGCTTCCAGCCTATTCCATTTTCACCATTTAAAACATGACTATAGGTCCCATGTTCAGCAAAATAGGCCTGTTGCGCTGTATGCAATGATGCTAAATTTAATGCAACTTCAGCCTGTTTTGCCTTAGCATAATAATTGAAATATTTAGGTAACGAAATTGTTGCAAAAAAAACAACAATCGCTAAAACAATCATCAATTCAATAATACTAAATCCATGATTTTTCATATCAACCCTCCCAAAAAAATAAAATCTTTTTATCAAAATTATTTTTACAGATTTAATCTACAAATAGCAACTTTTTATAACTATTGATAGTTATAAATACATATTTAAAAAATAATTGTGTTAATTATTAGAAAGACAAAAAGCTATATCAATACAAACTCGCATTGATATAGCTTTTCTTATTTTAGTTATATGCGATTTTCATAAAAATTTATTTAATACTCATATAATTACTCGGTCATTGAGGAAAATGATTTCTCAACCATGCTTGAACTATGACATTTTCATCAAAACGAACCTGAAAATTATCCCCTAATCCAACATTACCATAAAGAACTAGCTCTTGTAGTTCTCTTAAATTTCCAATACTATCTGGTAATCCTGTTAATTGGTTATCCCCTACATTCAGTTTTTTTAATTTAGTTAAATTTCCAATATTATCTGGTAATACTGTTAATTGGTTATCCCCTACATTCAGTTTTTTTAATTTAGTTAAATTTCCAATACTATCTGGTAATCCTGTTAATTGGTTAAGCCCTACATTCAGGTTTTTTAATTTAGTTAAATTTCCAATATTATCTGGCACTTCTGTTAATTGGTTATTCCCAAGATACAGTTCTTGTAGTTTAATTAAATTTCCAATACTATCTGGAAGCTCAGTTAATCTGTTATGTCCAACATTCAGGTCTTGTAGTTCAGTTAAATTTCCAATACTATCTGGCAGTTCAGTTAATTGGTTATTCCAAAAAAGATTTAGCTCTTGCAGTTCAGTTAAATTTCCAATATTATCTGGCAGTTCTGTTAATTGGTTATAACCAACATTCAGAATTTTTAGTCCAGTTAAATTCCCAATACTATCTGGTAATCTTGTTAATTGGTTCAATCTAACATTCAGAATTTTTAGTCCTGTTAAATTTCTAATACTATCTGGTAATCCTGTTAATTTGTTATCCCCAACATTCAGGTTTTTTAGTTTAGGAAGATTTCCAATATTATCTGGCAGCTCTGTTAATTGGTTATGCCTAACATTCAGCTCTTGTAGTTCAGTTAAATTTCCAATATTATCTGGTAGTTCTGCTAATTGATTCAAACTAATATCCAGAATTTCTAACTTTTCATCATTTTCAATAAAGGATAATATAACCTCTAACAATTCTTTAGAATTAATATTTAAACTTTTTAATTTTAAAACCGTACTATTCGATATTAAAAAAGATTTCAATTGTTTATAGATGTTATTATAATCACTTCCCTCTTCTCGTACATCTGTAACAGCTTTAAATATAAAACTTAATTGTGGTGATAATTTGTTTGCGTCTATAACATTTTTATTTTTTAATAAAAAATTTTCAATTGCATTAATATGTTCGTAATTTTCACTCGATATTAAGGCACCAGCATATTCAAGTATGAAATCTAAATTTATTAAAAAGTAATCAAGATCTTTTACATAATAATATTGATCATTTTTTTTAAAAATAAAATTAAATGGATTATCTTTTAATAGTATTAATTTTTTGCTTTCACCTCGAATAAAACCTTTACAAAAATTAATCATTTTTTTCCACCAAGAAGAATCATCTCCTTTAGGATAATGAATAGAATTATATAATAAGTCAGAGAACACGATCTTTTTTAGATTTAAACTAATTTGAAAATCATCAATTTCAAAATCAAATTTTTTATTTTCAAAAAAATCTAATATTTCTTTATCATTCTTTTCAACCGCATCTATAAACTTTTGACGATATTGATCAACTTCAAGAAATTGTTCTTCGAACTTTGTCTTTACTCTAATTTCTTCATCTGAAACTTTATAAACTTTTGATTCATGTGGATTTTCATCCTCTAATCCTGCTTGCTCAGCCTTTCTTTTCATTGCAAAAGACTTTTGAATAGGAACAAACATCAATCCAAAAAAAATCAAAAACATTAAATTCTTTTTAAAAAAAATCACAATAACCCCCAAATTTGTTCGTTTTTATAATCTTATTTTATTATATATATGCATAAATTAATTACAAAAGGCACATTTGTGGTAATACAAAAAAATGGATAAAATAATACTTTTTATGATTTTTAAATCCAAAAAACTTGTTTTTTATAAGAAAAGCTATATCAATACAAATTCGCCTTGATATAGCTTTTCTTATTTTATTTATAAGCAATGTTCTCAAGAACATCGAACATCTAAATAATTATTCAACCATTCAAACGTGTAAATTATATTTAAATCATAAGTTCACATTATTTAATACATATTAGGAATTGAATTAAAAATTAACTCAATTCCTAATATTTTGAACTAGATAATTAAAAACAATCTTGCTCCAAGATTCCATCTTATCATAAAATTTTTGACACTCTTGTACTTGCAAAAGCTCACCGCTCGTATGTTCATCTTTAATTGAAATTTTGTCACTGCCACCTTTTAGTAAAAAAACAAACCCTATGTGCACAAGCCCTACAGAATTGGAATCATCATTAAGCAATCCAATAGATTCAAACTCCAAATTGCCTGAATAATTAATTTCCTCATTAAATTCTCTTTTCGCCCAATCAAAAATAGATTTATTTTTAATATCATCTTCCCTTATATGCCCACCAATACCTAAAGAATATTTATCTTGAAGCCGAACATCACTTGCATTGCTTCTACGCTTCATCAGAAAAAGTTTATTTTGAAAACTAAAAATTAAATACGGAATAATTTGTTTGTAATTAGTATTAGTTTCAACTTTTGAGCGCCATAAAAATTGCTTATTTTGCTCAATTAAATTTTGATAAACATCAAAATTAATTTTCTTAATTCCATTAAAATCCCCCTCAACAAAAAGTTTTTCTCTTTCAATCACCAAAATCTTTTCATCTTCTTTTTTTACGAATACTCTTTGTTGAAAACTAATTTGTTTTTCCATAATTACCATATTTAAATAAAATCTGTAGTTAAAATTACAATCGCTTTATTATTTTCAACCTTAAATATTCCTCCATATGTATCAAATTCTTCAATAATTCCCTTTTCTTTATACTTAAATTTCCCTCTATCTTTTAATAAAGAAATGATTGGAAGTGAATTATAAGCAACAACAAAATTTCCATTCGGAGATTGAACATCTACCCATTCAACCATTACAGATTCATTGCCATTTGCTCTAATAATTTTTAGTTCAAAAAATTTATTTTCCATAACTTCAATAAAAACTATTCAACTTTAATTTTGGATTTTTCTTTTGCATCTTCTAAAGTTCCTACCATATAAAATGCTTGTTCTGGCATTTGATCACATTGACCAGAAATTATTTGTTCAAAATCATTTACAACTTGTTCTCTTTTAACATATTTACCCTCAATTCCCGTAAATTGTTCTGCAACAAAAAGAGGTTGTGTTAAAAATTTTTGAATTTTTTTTGCACGATTTACAATTAACTTGTCATCATCAGAAAGCTCATCCATTCCCAGAATTGCAATAATATCTTGCAACTCTTTATATTTTTGTAAAATTTTTTGAACAGCTCGTGCAACTTGGTAATGTTTATATCCAACAATTTCTGGTTTTAAAGCACTGGAAACTGATTCAAGAGGATCAACGGCTGGATATAATCCAGATTGTGCAATTTTACGAGATAAAACAGTACTAGAATCTAAATGTTGAAACGTCGTTGCAGGTGCCGGATCGGAATAATCATCTGCGGGAACATAAACTGCTTGTATTGATGTAATAGAACCATTTTGAGTTGAAGTAATACGTTCTTGCAACATTCCCATTTCAGAAGCTAAAGTTGGTTGATAACCAACGGCAGATGGCATACGTCCCAATAATGCAGAAACTTCTGAACCTGCTTGTACATATCTAAAAATATTATCTATAAATAAAAGTGTATCTTTTCGATCCTCATCTCTAAAATATTCAGCCATTGTCAAACCCGTGAGTCCAACTCGCAATCTAGCCCCGGGCATATCACCCATTTGTCCAAAAACTAATGCTGTTTTTTCAAGAACTCCAGATGATTTCATTTCTAACCAAAGTTCATTTCCTTCACGTGTACGTTCTCCAATTCCAACAAAAACAGAATAACCACCATGCTCAATTGCAACATTGCGAATCAGTTCTTGAACAACAATAGTTTTGCCGACACCCGCTCCACCAAATAATCCAATTTTTGAACCTTTAACATATGGACACAAAAGATCTAAAACTTTAATCCCGGTTTCTAATAATTCATCTGTTATTTTTTGCTCAATTAAACTTGGAGCAGAACGATATATCGACCATTTTTCAACATCTTTGACATCTTTTTGCCCGTCAATTGTTTTACCTAAAACGTTAAAAACCCGACCTAAAACTTTTTTTCCAACAGGAATTTTTATAGGATTACCTGTATCAATTACTTTTAATCCACGCATTATTCCTTCTAAAGGTTCTAATGCTATACATCGCACAACACCATCGCCCAAATGTTGCGCAACTTCTAATGCTATATATTTCTCATTCTCTAAATTTTTCTCATCTGGACAATAAATTAAGAGTTCATTATAAATGTCGGGAACAATTTGCTGTTCAAATTGCACATCAACAACTGTACCACTAATTCGCAAAACCTTCCCCAAATTTTTGTTTTCAGAAAATTTAGCTTTTTCTGTATTTTGTTTATTTGGCATACGAAAAGCCTCTAAAATAGACAAAAATCTAAAATTTGAATCTCAAATTTTTAATTTTTTTACAACTTAATTATATTCAATAGTAGCAAATTAACTTAAAACTAAAAATACTTAAAACAAGAAAAAAACAAAATGATTGCCAAAAAAATAACAATAATATTTATTTCCATAAGTTTACTTGGTTTTATTATCGCAGATAAATTAGTAAAACAAAAAATTTATAGTTCACAGATTGACGATTTTATAAATAAGAATAAACCATTTAATAAAAAAGAACATTTAATTACAATCTTCATACACGGAACAATCTTACCCATACCTTCAACGTGTGCACTAAATTATTCTTTTAATAAAAATACTCCCAAAGCTTCTAGTAACTATCAAAAATATTTAGATTATCTAAGGGATGAAATTTACAGCGTGTGTCAGCCAAATCTTGGATTGGGTCTAAAAAAAATTAATATCGAAGAGGAAAAAAATAAAAAAAATAATATTAATTATTTATACATTAAAACATATGAACAAATGGCCAAACAAATAAATCATAAACACAATATAACTCAATCTTATTATGTTTTCGGATGGAATGGACGATTAGATCATAAAAAAAGAATTCAAGCTGCTGAACAATTATATAAAGCATTAAAATATGAAATTGAAAATATTAAAAAAACAAATCCAAATCAAAAAATAATTTTAGAATTATTTGGTCATAGTCATGGCGGTAATGTTATTTTAAATTTAGCTTCAATAGAAGAAAAATTTAACAAAAAACTTTTGATTGACAAAATAATATTATTAGGGACTCCAATTCAAAGTGAAACAAAAAACTATATCTTTTCTAATATTTTCAAAAAAATTTATAACATCTATTCAAAAGGAGATATGATTCAGGTTGTAGATATTCTTTCAACTAAGGATTCAATATCACAAAGAAAAATAAGATTAAATAAAAAATGTAACAAACTCACACAAATCCAAGTTCAAGCAGGAAAAATGAATCCTCGTCATACAGAATTATGGTTATGGGGCGATCGATCTCCAATTATTTTTAGAAAAAATACACCTTATTATCCATTTCCCGTAGCTGTATTTTTACCAATTATTATACATAATATAGAAAAAAATTTTACAAACGCTGAAGAAATAAAACTTGATATAACAAAAAATGACAATAATTGTTTAAATTTTACATTTTTTGATAAAACCGCTACAAATTCAAATTTTAAAAAAACAAATTCAAAACATCTTTATACTCTTTCAAATATTGAATACTTAAAAAATCAAATTAAACAAAAAATTCTTTAAAAAGCTCATAATCACTCTTCTTTTATTAAAAAAACATTTTTTGGTAAAATTATTTTTACATAACAAATTTTTATGATTTTAAAATCAATTAAGGAAAAAAATGATTGCAAATATTTTAGCTAAAATTTTTGGAACTAAAAATGAACGAGAACTTAAACAAATGCGTCCTATTGTTCATAAAATAAATACATTAGAAGAAAAAATGCTTCAATTATCAGATATTGAATTAACAGAACAAACAAATAATTTCAGAGAACGAATTTCACAAGGCGAATCTTTAAATAGCATTTTACCAGAGGCTTTCGCTGTTGTACGTGAAACAAGTAGACGTAAATTGAACATGCGACATTTTGATGTGCAAATGATTGGTGGAATAGTTTTACATAAAGGCAAAATAGCCGAAATGAAAACTGGTGAGGGTAAAACTCTTGTAGCAACACTACCTATGTATTTAAATGCATTAGCAGGAAAAGGAACACACTTAGTAACAGTAAATGATTATCTTGCACGTCGTGACGCACAATGGATGAGCCCTATTTATAATCATCTTGGATTAGAGATTGGCATAATTCAAAATCAAATGAATGATGACGAACGCAAAAAAGCATATAATGCTGATGTTACTTATGGAACAAACAATGAATTTGGATTTGATTATTTACGTGATAACATGAAATTCAATTTAGATGATTATGTTCAACGAGATTTACACTATGCAATAGTGGACGAAGTCGATTCAATATTAATTGATGAAGCAAGAACGCCACTTATTATTTCCGGACCAAGTGAAAAAGGAAGCAATCTTTATATAAGTGCAAACAGAGCAGTACAACATCTCAAAAAAGATGTTGATTATGAAGTTGATGAAAAAGCACGATCTGTACAATTTAATGAATCTGGAATAGATAAAGTAGAAGCAGCGATGGGCGTAGATAATCTTTATGCACCAGAAAATATTTTGGTCTTGCATCATGCGCAACAAGCACTAAAAGCAAATTCACTTTTTTCAAAAGATGTTGATTATGTTGTAAAAGAAAATGAAGTTTTAATTGTCGATGAATTTACTGGGAGAATTCTACCAGGAAGAAGATACTCTGATGGGCTACATCAAGCTCTTGAAGCTAAAGAAGGTGTTAAAATAGAACGTGAAAACCAAACACTTGCAACAATCACATTACAAAATTATTTCCGTATGTACAAAAAACTTTCAGGAATGACTGGTACCGCAGAAACAGAAGCTGGAGAGTTTTATAATATTTATAAACTCGGAGTAAATGTTATTCCTACACATAAACCAATGATTAGAATTGATGAACCAGATATAATATTTTTAGATGAGAAAGATAAATTTAATGCAGTTGTACAAGATATAAAACATTCACATCAAAAAGGACAACCTGTACTTGTTGGTACAATTGCTATTGAAACATCAGAAAAATTAAGTTATCTATTAAATCAAAAAAATATTCCTCACAACATTTTGAATGCAAAACAACACGCAAGCGAAGCTGAAATTGTCAAAGAAGCCGGAGAATCTGGTCGTGTAACAATTGCAACAAACATGGCTGGTCGAGGGACAGACATAAAACTTGGTGAAGGTGTAAGAGAAGCTGGCGGATTAAGAATTATAGGTACCGAAAGACACGAAAGTAGACGCATAGACAATCAATTACGAGGACGATCCGGTCGTCAAGGTGATCCAGGCTCTTCAAAATTTTATATATCACTTGAAGATGATCTAATCAGAATTTTTGGCGGAGAAAAATTAAAAAAACGAATGATGAGCATTGGCATGAAACCAGGAGAAAGCATTGAACACAAAATGGTTTCACGCAGCATTGAAAAAGCACAAGAAAAAGTTGAAAAACATAACTATGAAATTCGTAAACATCTTTTAGAATATGATGATGTTTTAAATCAACAAAGAACTGTCATTTATAATTATCGTCGTGAAATTTTAGAAGGAACGGAACAAATACAATCATTGATAAAAAATCTTTTAATTGATGTAGCTCACAATCTTTTCGAAATTTATTGTTCCAAAGCTACGTGTGATAAAGAAAGCGAAAAAGCAATTCTGGAATCTTTAGAAAAACTAACAACAATTACAATAGATGATTTTAATCAAGCAAATTTAACAACTAAAAATAGTACGGAATTTGAAAAAAGAGTATTAGATTTTCTTGTTTACAAATACGAACAATACAGAAGTCTGATGCCTGAAGATATTATAAAAGAAGCTGAAAAATGGATTTTATTAGAAACTGTAGACCAAGCTTGGAAAAATCATTTGCAAAACATCGATCATATTAAAGAAGGTATTGGACTACGTGGATATGGACAAAAAAATCCATTAATTGAATACAAAAAAGAAGCTTATGCTCTTTTCCAAGACATGATGTATCAAATTAAATGGGATATCATTCAAAGAATATTCAGAATTAAACCTGAACACTTTTCTGCATCATCTGTTCATGATATTGAACAAGAAAGAGAAAAAGAATTAGCTTCTGCACAAGTTGGCGGCGATCAAACCAGCGAGGCAAAAACTGTAAAAAGACAAGAGCCTAAAGTTGGAAGAAATGATCCATGCCCTTGCGGTTCTGGAAAAAAATATAAAAAATGTTGTGGAAAGTAATTTATGATTAATCAATTAAGTATAAATCAAAAACTTGCTAACAAATTTTATCTATTTAGCTGTGGTTTATACGGTGCAGTAGCAAGCGTTTTTGGCCTATTATATGCATTTGAATCTTTTTTAAATTTAAATCCATTAATATTAATTTTTTTCGCATATTTCATAACTGTGCTGTGGAGATCTTTTTTTGATCAATTAATAATTTATGAACTAAAATTAAAACATATAAATGTAAAAAATAATTTGATTTTGGCATTAATCAGCGCATGTGTTTTCGCATTATTATATTTCTTTATAAGAAAATCTCTTGGCGATTGGGCTATTCCATTAACAATTATTCTTTCTATGAAAATTATTAATGAAATTAAAAAATATATTTGGCCAAATTCTCTTGATAGATTACCTGAATTTTTAAAGCTATATTCACAAAAGGTCCAAATTTACATGTGGGGCTTATATGCTTTTTTTATTGCTGTTGCCCTTATCACCTATCAATTTATAAAAATATATGGAACATCTTATTTTTATATAGCCTTTGCTATTGCAATATTAATTGGATTAATTGCAGAACAAATTTATAATTTTTTAGTTGTATACAAAATAAAATTAACAGCTTTATCAATAATATTTTTTATTCTTATTGCTTTAGTATCTTCAATATTTTGCACAACTTTAACTTTTTTTATTAATGCAAAAAATATATTTTTCCGGTAAGGCTGCAACTATAATCGGTATAATTAGTATCAAATTAATCCAATCGTTAATTTTTAATAAATTATTAAAATTCATTGAGTAAATTATGGAAAGTGAAAAAGAAAGATTTAACCGTTATAAAAAAATCCTACTTGATATAATTCACAAGCAACTTCCAGGTTGTAAGGTTTACCTTTATGGTTCTAGAGCCAGATCAAATCATAGATCTGGCTCCGATATAGATATTGCGCTTGATATGGGTAAGCCTATTGATGATAAAATAATGTTTAATATTAGAGATAAAATAGAAGAAACAGTAATTCCTTTAAATGTAGATTTAGTTGATTTTTATACTGCAACAGGAGAATTTAGAAAACAAATAGAGGAAGAAGGAGTTTTATGGAAAAAATAAAATCAAAGTATGAAAATCTATCTAACGCTTTGGCTAGATTAGAGGAAGCTGTTATCGATTTTGAAAAATTTAACGCAAATATTAAAGATCAATATGATGTAAGATTATACAGAACTTTTCGTGATTCCATGATTCAAAGATTTGAATTATGCGTGGATTTATTTTGGAAATATCTAAAAATCTTTTTAGAAAAAAAACTTCAAAGGCCGCCAGAATTTCATGCCCCTAAATCCATTATAAGAGAAGCTTGCAATTCAAGATTAATCTCAGAACAAGATGCTGAACACATTCTTAAAATGATTGAAGATAGAAATATGTCTTCTCATATATATAAAGAAGAAGTGGCTGATCAAATTAGCGCTAAAATTCCTGAATATTATAAAATAATGAAAAGTTATATAGATAAAATGGTGTAGCTGTGAGTAATTTTACTCATTATTCAGAAAATCAAACTTTTAAATCAATTGATTTTTCAGAAAAGTCTTTAGAAAATTGTTCTTTTTCTGATTGCACTTTTAATAATTGTATTTTTATCAAAAACACATGGAAAAATTCTAAATTTAACTCCTCTGTTTTTAAAAATTGTAATATAAGTCTTGTTGACTTAAATGATTGCAGTTTACAAGATGTATCATTTATAGAATGTAAAGTTATTGGAGCTGAATTTTTTAAATGTGATAAATCTTTTTTGTTTTCAATTAATTTTAAAAAATCTTTTCTAAGATATTGTAATTTTTCAAATTTAAACTTTAAAAAAACAATTTTTAAAAAATGCAAAATTAATGAAAGCAATTTTATTGATACATGTTTGGTAGAAGCAAATTTTGCTGATACAGATTTGCAAGATACTGTTTTTCATAATTGTGATATGAGTAAAGCAAATTTTTGTGATGCAACAAATTATGTAATCAATCCTCAAGTAAATAAAGTAAAAGCTGCAAAGTTTTCTTTTCCAGAAGTTACAGGCCTTTTAAAAGGGCTTGAAATTAAAATAATTTAAGTTAAAGAATTTAGGATTATTTTTTATGATTTCGATATTAAAACGTTTCTTTAAATACTTTCTATATTTTGTTTTATTCTCATCAATTTTAATAACAATAATTATTACATATTTTATTTGGTTTCAACCAGCTTTTTACTTTCCAAAACCAACAGGAAATTATTCTGTTGGAGTAAAAGATTTTCACTGGATTGATAAAAATCGAAAAGAAACATTTTCTAATAATTCTGAACATCCAAATAGAGAACTTATGATAAAAATTTGGTATCCTACTCAGGGAAAACTACCAGAAAAACCAACAACTCCTTATGCTCCAGATTTAGTAAATTATTATAAAAAAAATTATCACTTTATTTGGCTATTTGGTTTTTCTCGTCCTATATATTCTTATGTAAAAAAAGACACAATATTCTCAAATGACAAATCAGAATATCCTATAATAATATTTACTCCTGGATATGGTGGAAGAAATGATAGTAATTCTTTTCATTGCGAAGAACTTGCAAGTCATGGATATATCGTTGTTGGAATAAGTCCAACATATGAAGATAATATTGTTCAATTTCAAGATGGTCGAATTGCGAATGGGAAAAAAGTTTGTAAAACAAAAAACAATAAAAATAAATCTTTTGTAGAAAGAAGAAAAGAAGGTAAGAAAGAAATTGAGATTCGAGTTGCTGATGTAAAATTTGTTTTAGATCAACTTGAACAACTTAATAAGGATAAAAAATCTATTTTTTATCAACATCTTGACCAAGACAATACCGCAATATTTGGACAATCTATGGGAGGTGAAGTTGCTGCACAGCTTTGTCAAAGAGATTCAAGAATTAAAGCTGGAGTTGATATGGATGGAAGCTTAATTCATCTTGATCTAGAAAAAGCATTTAATAAACCATTTATGTTTTTACTTGCTGGTGATAGTGTTGCAATGCTTGATAAACCAAAAATGGATTATGATGATTGGAAGAAATTTCATGTAACTTCAGCAAAAGAAGAAGATATGCTTAAAGAAAAATATTTAGCAGCGTTTAAAACACTTGCTCAAAAAAATAGTCAAAATACCTATATATTTATTATTGAAAATGCAGGACACATTGATTTTACTAATCTTGCATTATTAAAAGAGGCATCTATTATTAGTAAGCAGCTAATTCGTATAGTTGCGGGCCCTTTAACTATAGGCTCAATTGATGGTTATAAGGCAACTGATATTATTAACACATATCTATTAAATTTTTTTGATAAGTATTTAAAAAATAAATCATCAGAAACTTTGGAAAAAATTAGAATAGAAAAATAAAGGTTTATCTATGAAAAATTTTAAATACCCATTTTTATTTTTTATATCAATATTTTTATTATCATGTTCATTTTGTAAATCAAATATTCAAGAAATTGATTCTTTTAATCATGCGATGGAAAAACTAAATAAATCAGATGAAAAAACATTAATTATTTTTGACATGGATAGCACATTAATTGCAGCAACAGAAAGCCTCTTTCATTTTAATGATATCGAATATTTTGATAAATCTAATCAAGATTTTATTAAACAATTACATAATAACTTTAAAGAGTTAGCAAAAACAAAAAAAGATCCTGCTTTTCCTTTTACAATAATATCTGAAATTTTTTCAAAAACAGATTTTACTCCAGTAGAAAATAAAATTATTAATGTTATAAAAGATCTTCAAAAGAAAAATTTAAAATTTATTGCTCTTACAGCTAGCAACACAGGTAAATTTTATAAAATAGAAAATATGCAAAAGTGGCGATTTGATAATTTAAATCAAATAGGTTTAGATTTTAGTAAAAGTTTTGATTTACAAAATGCTGAATTTGATAATTTTCCAAATCGATTCGGATTTTTTCCCCCTGCATTTTATAAAGGAATTTTATGTTCTGCAGGAAATCCTAAAGGAAAAATATTAAAAGCTTTTATTGATAAAGTTAATTGGATACCTAATAAAGTAATTTTTTTCGATGACAATTATAAAGAATGTAAAAGTGTCGCAGATGAAATGAATAACTCAGGTATTCCTGTGCAATGTTATTGGTATCGATTTGTATTCAAAAACAAAATTAAATTAAATCAAGAAATAATGAAATATCAGTTTAATCATATTGCAAAATACGGGGAATTTTTAACAGAAAAAGAAGCATTAGAAAAAATGAAATTAAAAACAGTAAATGAAATTCCTGAAAATACTTCAATACAGTTAAAGAATTAAAGGGGTATTAATGAAACAAAATTTTCTAAGTAAAATTATTGCTTGGGCAAAACAAGAGCCGCAAATTCGTGCTTTAATTTTAACAGGCTCAAGAGCAGAAAAACGTAAAACAGATGAATTATCAGACTATGACATTGCAGTTATTTGCAAAGATTATAAATCATATACAAAAAGTAACGATTGGATATTAAAACTTAAAAAATTTATTATCTGTATTCCAGAAAAAATGTCTTTCTTTGGTAAAAAATATCCAACTCGTCTTATAATTTTTGAAGACCATACAAAAATTGATTTTTCCTTTTTCCCTCTAAATTTTATAAAACTCTTATCATCAAAAAAAAATTTACCTGATCAATTCAATAGAGGCTACAAAGTTATTTTAGATAAAGATGGAATTACAAAAAAATTACCAAAACCAACATATGAAGGTTTTAAAATAAAAAAGCCACCAAAAAAAGAATTTCTTCAATGTATAGATGATTTTTGGTTTGAGGTTTATCACGTTGCAATTTATTTGGCCCGCCAAGATTTGTGGCATGCAAAATTCAGAGATAATGATATTAAAAATAGATTTTTACTAAAAATGATTGAATGGAATGAAGGTGCAAAACACAATTGGAATTATGAAACAAACTCCCTTGGCAAACGTATGCAATCTTGGGTCAGCAAAAAAACTTGGAAATCCTGTTTTGATATTTTTGCACATTTCGATGCTCAAGATTCTTGGCAAGCTTTATTAAAAATGATGAATCTTTTCAGAACCATTTCAAAAGAAACAGCAAAAAAGTTGGGTTACAAATATCCTGAGCATGTTGACACAAAAATCAGTAGCTTTGTAGAGGGACTTAAGAATAAAGCAATGAGATCATAATCCCAAAAAGCTCAAATTCTAGACTAAATTTAGTAAAATATGATTAACATTGGTATGCTAACTATCATAAAAAACATTAAATCAATGGAATCATTATGCCTTTAAAGAAAAAATATCAAGATCAGCTCATTACTATAATTCATAAACACCTGCCAAAGTGTACAATTTATTTATTTGGTTCACAAGCAACAGGAAAAAATATTCATGGATCTGATATTGATATAGCTGTAGATATGGGCAAGCCAATTCCATACAACATAATACTTAAAATTTTGGTTGACATTGATGATACAACAATTCCAATGAAGGTAGACGTGGTTGACCTGCAAACTGCACCCGATAATTTAAAACAAGATATTATTCATGAAGGAATTAAATGGACAAATTAAATCAAAAATATAATCAGCTTTTACAGGCACTTAAAACTTTTAACACATCAATAAATGCTTTTAAGCAATTTGAACAAAATAATCCTTCGCTTCAGCATTATGATGATAACGCACAGGCAAGAAGCTTCGGATCACAGGTAAAAAAAGGCTTCAATCCAAATATAGATTATGAAGAAGAATATAAAATATACAGAGATTCTGTTATACAAAGATTTGAATATTCAACTGATCTTTTTTGGAAATATTTAAAAAAATATCTTGAAACTGTACATGTATTAACAGGTATTAAAATCCCAAGTGAAGTAGTAAGACAAGCATATTCTTTAAAAATTATTAGTGAGGAAGAAGCAGAAAAAATTCTTGAAATGATAAAAAATAGAAACATGACCTCACATATATATGTAGAAGAAATTGCAGAACAACTTATTCATTTAATTCCAAAATATTACGAAATTTTAGACAAAGTTGCTCAAAAACTTGTTCCACAAAATTAATATTCTTTTTTTGTAAGGACATTATGACTAACCTAAAATCAAAATTTGAAAAATGGCTTTCAAAATTCAATTCAAAAAAAGAAAAATTTAAAAAAACCATAGAAAAGTGGCAAGCAAAAGGAAAAACAAAATTATACAACCAAGGCTCTTCTCTTGTTCAAGAAATAGAAACACTATCAAATGAATTACAACAAGATTTTGTATCAGGAAAAGAACAAGACAAAACTCTTATAAAAAATAAAATCAAAAAATTTAAAAAACTTTATAAAGAATTAAATGAAATTGTAAAACCTATTTGGCAACAATGGATAGAAGCAATTGTTGTTGCAGGTGTTTTAGTTTTTGCAATAAGAACTTTTATTTTTGGTCTTTATCATGTTCCAACAGGTTCAGCTGAACCAACAATTTTAGTTGGTGATCGCATTTGGGGAAATAAGTTTGTGTACTTTGTTCAACCCATCAAATATGGTGAAATTATAATTTGTGATGACCCTGAATTTGTTTACGATAAATCAAATCCAATTAAATATTATTGGCAAAAATATGTTGGATTTGGAATCCCAATATTAGGATTACCAGATGGACCAACAAATTGGACAAAAACAATTATCGGTGTTCCTGGCGATATCATTGAAGGCAAAATTGAAAATGGAAAAACTGCAATTTACAGGAATGGTAAAAAATTAGATGAAACAGGTTATGTAAACCCATATCCACTTATTAGTTTGAAGAAAACAACAGGCTTTATTGACATGGATAAAATTGGTCCATTTGCAATTCCATCATTTTTGCGCAAAAAAACAGAAAAGGAATTTTGCACATATGATCCAAATAAAAGTCTTCAAGATCAACCATTTTATAATATGACTGAAGAAGAAATTATAAAAAATCCCGATGGCACACCCGTTTTACTAAAACCATATACACCAACATACATATACTCATCATCTATGTTTGGTGATTATTCGCAAAGTATTGATAGCTTTGGTCCAATAAAGATCCCTAAAGGTCATTACTGGGCCATGGGTAATAACAGAAAAAATAGTCATGATAGTAGACGTTGGGGCTTTTTACCTGAAGATTTGATTCATGGACGAGTAAGTTTTGTTATTTATTCCATTGATAGCAATGAACCAATTTGGTTATTTGAATTCATAAAACATCCAATAGATTTTTTTACAAAGTCTGTTAGATGGAATAGGTTTTTTAAACCTATAAAAAATGATATTAAAAAAGATGAAAATAACACTACTTCCAATTTTATTTAAAACAAAAAAAGAGTGTCTTGAAAAAATCAAGACTCCTTTTTTGTTAACTTAAATTATTTCCATTTCTTAACCAAAAATCAATGACCACAATGAAAGAATTTTATGAATGTATAGATGATTTTTGGTTTGAAGTTTATCACGTTGCAATTTATTTGGCCCGCCAAGATTTGTGGCTCGCAAAATTTAGAGATAATGATATTAAAAGATTTTTACTAAAAATGATTGAATGGAACGAAGGTTCAAAACACAATTGGAATTACGAAACAAATTCTCTTGGCAAACGTATGTAATCTTGGGTCAGCAAAAAAACTTGGAAATCCTGTTTTGATATTTTTGCACATTTCGATGCTCAAGATTCTTGGCAAGCTTTATTAAAAATGATGAATCTTTTCAGGACCGTTTCAAAAGAAACAGCAAAAAGGTTAAATTACAAATATCCTGAGCATGTTGACACAAAAATCAGTGATTTTGTGGAAGAAATTAAAGACAGGCTTTTGTAAATATTATAAGCCTTAGTATTTTCATTTATTGTTTACACTTCGCAAGTTCTTGCAATAATTCATGAGCAGCTTTTTTGATTTCATCATGATTTTTTTCAGTTGCTTGTCTTTCAGCAAGAATTAAAGCACTTTCTTGCACTAAATTAAAATCACCATAAGGATAAACATATTTTGATCTTTGATCGTTTGGAGCTTGTGTATCAATACCTAAAAACCATAATCCATATTCTTCTAATTTATGACTATCAAGATATCTTAGAATTTCATCTATTGAAGGTTTGACTTCTTCCCAATTATTTGGATCACATTCAACTTCAAAACTTTTAATTAATTTTTTTGCATTATCATATCCAGCTGCATTTAATTTTATTGCCATAATCTTTCACCCTTTTTTAAAAATCTATTAAAAATTCATTTATAATATTAAATATTATGCGTTGTTAAAGCAAGATTTAACACGAATTCGATAATCATTTCACTAAGATATAATAAAATAAAGCGCTCCTTAAGTAATTTTTGAAGCATCACATCCTTCACGTTAGCAAAGCGCCGCACTCAAGATCCTTTGATACAATTTTCTTACACCACTCATTCTGAGTGATTTTGATTTTGCAAAATTGTATCAAAGGGTCGACTTTTAAGATTTCCAGTTATCAAACGACATAGATTTAATAAACATTACAATCAAACAAATTTAAATTCGTTTTTATTCAACATCATATTTTTTACTTCTCATTTTTTTAATGACGCTGCGTTTTGCTTTTTTTTTCAACCTCTTTTCTTTTGCCCATTCCGGCATGCGAGTTTTCATTCGTTTTTTAGGAACATGCAAACCTTTACGAACTTGTTGAGCTAATTGTTTGAGTGCATTTTCTTTATTTTGATGCTGACTACGCGATTCACTATTATGGATGATCAAATCACCATCTTCCGTTATCCGAGATTTTAGATTTTTGATTACATGTTCTTTTTGTGAATCATCTAATGCTGTTGTATTTTTAACATTCCAACGCACAGTTACTCGCGTTTCTGCTTTATTAACGTGTTGTCCTCCAGCCCCACCAGAACGACTTGTTGTAATTTCAATTTCATGTCCAGGAATAATAATTCCATTTTTTATATGTAAATCTTCCTTCATAAACTACTTCCAATTTTATTTAATTTTTATTCAAATAAACTAATTTTATCCCCGATATAAACAAGATTTTAATTCAGAATTATCTTCTATTTCACCTAATTCTTCTAGATTGAAATATTTTTCAAATAAAGTGCGATAATCAATACTCAATTCAGTATCACCCACATATTTTTTATTCAAAATAGGTCGGCCATGCTCATTAAAAAAACAAATTGCTCTACCTAAATAAGCATCTTTATAAATTTCGGCACTAATTGCTTTTGGTTTTGCTTCTGGATCTAAAAAATTGACGGGCAAATCTATACAAATTAGTACCAACTAATTGCATGTTAGATATATCAACAATTTTTAGTAAATTCCAATCTTCATCATGAAATGTCAATGTCATTTCACCTTGTTTATGTCCTTTTAAATTTTTGTCTGGACATTCAAATCTAGCATTTCCACAAATTGTATATTTTGTTACCCACTGTTGCTTACATAATTCTGGCATATGAACTCTGTAATAAGTTGCTTCCGCAATTATTTTAAACGTGATCTTCTATTGAAAATGCGTAAATATTGCCTTATAGTCACCTATCCTATTTATAATGCAAAAAGCATTCAAAACCTTTTTAAACTCTTAAGCTTATTTATAATTCAAACAATTTTTAATGGTTAATCATATAAATACAAGGTGGTTTTTCAAAATTATCATCAATATCTTCTAAGTTTTCTAAATTTAAATATTTTTTTACAAAAACCTTATCCTCAGAACTAAGTTTAAAATTTCCGCTATATTTCATATTAAAAATAGGAGTTCCATATTCATTAAAAAAACAAATTGCTCTACCCAAATTTGCATCATTATAAATTTCAGCTGAAGTAGCCTTTTGTTTAGCGCTTGGATCCAAAAATTTTTCGGCATAATTATATAGATTTAAATAAGATTTCATATCTGATATATCAATAGTTTTTATTTTTTCCCCATTTTCATCATGAAATGTCAATATTTTACGTTGAATATGATCTTTTGATTTTTTTTTTTCAGGACATTCATAACATTCACAAGCTTTATAATCATTATTTCCACATTTCAGCATTATATCTTGAGTTACACAAAACCCTTGAAAATGAAGTACAAAAAAGGCTGCTCCTTTTATTACCTCGCAATCTTCACACATTGAAAATAAAAAGTTAATCTTAAAAAAAATTAAACTTAAAAATAAAAAACCCCTAAAA
>WJIY01000026.1 GCA_014730005.1 Candidatus Babelota bacterium
ATAAAAGCACTATATCTATTTCTTGAGCTTGTTGCCATTGTCCATCTTTGTATTCATTAATAAGATAATTGCTTATTGCTTTATGTAGTTTATTTTGGCTATTTAAAGAAAAATCATGTAATTGTGCAACTTCAAAATTTGCTTGTTTATTATTTAATTTTGTTTTTAATTTACTTATAGGCTCTAATTCATTTTCTAATTTATATATTCTTCCAAATTGCGCAATTCGCAGTTCAGCTTCGTTATTTTCGATTTTAAATGAAACCAATTCATTTGAAGAACCGTTTTGCATTTTAAAAAAGATTTGTTTATTACCAATAGTTTTAGAATTTGTTATTAAAGAAACAAGTAATATAGCAATTGTAAAAAGTTTTTTTATCATTTCAATTCTCCTGAATTTATTTGCAAATTAATTATTAATTATTATTGATTTAAAACACGCTTGTTTTTTTATTTTATTTCAAAATAGAAAATTGAGCAAGAGACATATAGATAAATTAGTATATTTTTTGTTATTTAGAGAGTTTTGGGATTATTAATCTTAAAAAATGTTATTTTTTCTAATATTTGCAGTTTTTTCTTTTAAAGATTGATCTAATTGATAAAATAGAATTAATTATTTAATTATTTTATTAACAACTTTTATTTTAGTGTTTTATATGAATGATAGTATTAAAAAATATTTGCATGATTTAATTATAAATTCTTTAAAAAATTTAAATATTAAATTTGAAACTTTATCTATTCAAATTACATTTCCAGATTCACGTTTTGGTGATTATGCAACAAATATAGCATTAATTTTAGCAAAGCAGGTAAAGCGAAATCCTTTAGAGCTCGCAGGTGAAATTATTGTTGAACTGCAAAAATTAGATAAAAAAGAATGCTTTGAACAAATTTATGAGCTTAAAGGCTTTATAAATTTTAGAATTTCTAAAAAATTTTTATTTGAAAAGTTGAATCAAATTTTAAAACAACAAAATGAATATGCAAAATCAGACTTAGGAAAAAAGAGAACTGTTTTGATTGAATATTTTCAAAATAATGTTGCAAAGCCACCTCATGTTGGTCATTTACGTTCTGCAGTAATAGGAGATTGTTTATTAAGAGTTTTTAAATTTTTGGGATTTAATGCGATTTCGGATACTCATGTTGGTGATTGGGGAACTCAATTTGGAATATTAATTTATGCATTTAAAACAATCGGTGATGAAGAAATTATAAAAAAAGATCCTATTAATGAATTGAATAGATTGTATGTTGCAATATCTAATAAGATTGAAGAAGATTCATATTTAAAAGAAAAGGGTAAAGCTGAATTCAAGAAGTTGGAATTAGGTGATCCAGAGAATAGAAAATTATGGCAATGGTTTGTTGAGGTTTCATTAAATGATTTTGAACGTTATAGGGAGCTTTTGGGACTTTTGCCTTTCGATTATAATTTGGGTGAAAGTTTTTATGAAAAGCTTATGTTTAAAGTGTTGGAAGAATTTAAACAAAAAGGTTTGATAAAACAAGGTGAGACGGGTGAGCTTTATATTGATCTTGAAAAATATAAGTTAGGAAGATGTATTTTAGTTAAAAGTGATGGAGCAACAACTTATCATTTAAGAGATTTTGCAACATATATGTATAGAAAAGAAGAATTTGATTTTTATAAAAATATTTATGTTGTTGATGCAAGACAATCACATCATTTTAAACAATTATTTAAAGCTTTAGAACTTGCGGGATATCCGGCACTGCAAGATAGTGTACATGTTAGTTTCGGGTTTATGAGTTTACCTGAAGGTCCAATTTCTACACGTAAAGGAAATATTGTTTCTTTACAAAAATTGATAGATGAAGCAGAAAATAGATCTTTAGAAATAATAGAAGAAAAAAATCCTGAATTACCAAATAAGCAGGAGGTTGCAAAAAAAGTTGGTCTTGCAGCAATCAAATATTTTGATTTAGTACACAATAGAAATTCTAACTTTGTGTTTAAGTGGGAAAAGGCTTTATCTTTTGAGGGGAATACGGGTCCTTATATGCAATATACTTATGCAAGAATTCATGGAATATTACGAAAAGCAAAAAATTTAGAAATTGAAGAATTTGGTGAGAATTTAAATTTAAAAGAAAGTGAAAGTGATCTTTTGAGAAAGTTAATGCAATTTGAGCAAATACTGGAAGAGGTTATCAAGGATTATATGCCAAATTATTTGTGTAATTATCTTTTTGAGTTGTCGCAATATCTTAACAAGTTTTATCAAAATGTTAACGTGTTAAAAGAAAAAAATAAACAGATCCTTAATTTTAGGTTAAAACTTATAACTGCAACTGCACAAGTTATTAAAAATGGTTTATATCTTTTAGGTATAGATTCTCCAGAAAGAATGTAAAAGAGGATATTTTATATTATGTTTAAAGATATATTTACTTTGATGCTTGGTGGTATATTTGGAACTTTTTTACGTTATGAAATATCATATGTTTTATTTGAAAGAGTTTTTAAATTTTTAACTCCTTGGCCAACATTAATAGTAAATGTTATGGGAGCGTTTTTGATTGGATTGTTATATGAAATTTGTATAATAAGTTCTTGTTCATTATTATTTAAAAAATTTTTAATTATAGGGTTTTTAGGAGCTTTTACAACCTTTAGCACTTATAGTTTGGAGGTTATAAATCTTATTAGAACTGGTGAAATACAGAAAGCATTAATATATATAATTTTAAGCAATTTTTTGAGTTTAGCTACAGTATTTATAGGAATTTTATTTACACGCAAAATTATTTATTATTCATAATTTTCGTGACGGTTTATTTTTGGAATTAAAATATAATTTATGAAATTAGAAACAATAGATTTAAGAAATTTTAAACAAAAAAATATTCGAAATTTTTCGATTATTGCGCATATAGATCATGGTAAATCTACTCTTGCGGATAGATTATTAGAGATAGCAGGAACTCTTTCCACTCGAAACAAAAATGAGCAATTTTTAGATAAGTTACGAGTTGAAAAAGAAAGAGGAATTACAGTTAAGGCACAAACAGCCTCATTATTTTATAAGCACGAGGAAGAAGTGTATCTTTTAAATTTGATTGATACACCCGGACATGTTGATTTTAGTTACGAAGTTTCTCGTTCTTTATATGCTTGTCAGGGTGCACTTCTGCTTGTTGATGCAGTTCAAGGTGTTCAAGCACAAACAATGGCAAATTTTTATTTGGCATTTGAGCAAGATTTAAAAATTATTCCAGTACTAAATAAGATAGATATGCTTAATGCTGATCCTGAACGAGTTGCGCGTGAAATGCAAAGAGCTTTTGATATATCAAAAGATGAATTAATTTTGCTTTCTGCCAAAACAGGACAAGGTGTCGATATGCTTTTTCCTGAGATTGTTAAAAGAATTGATCCGCCTTTAGGTGATAAGGAAAAGCCTTTAAAAGCATTGTTGTTTGATTCGTGGTTTGATGAATATAGGGGTGTTGTTTGTTTAATCGAAGTTGTTGATGGTCAGATGAAAAAGGGTGATAAGATTACTTCAGCTCATAGTGGGCAAGATTATGAGATTTTAGAAATTGGTTTGATGTATCCGGATCCAAAACCTATGGATGCTCTTTATACAGGACAGGTTGGTTATTTAATAACAGGAATGAAAACAGTAAAAGAAGCACGCGTTGGTGATACATTTTTTCATACTAAAGTTCCTGTAAAACCATTGCCAGGATTTAAACCAGCAAAGTCGATGGTTTTTGCAGGAATTTATACTGTTGATACTGCAGATTATGAAGATTTGAGAACAGCAATAGAAAAATTGACTTTAAATGATCCAAGTGTACATGTAGAAAAAGAAAGTTCTACGGCCTTGGGATTAGGATTTAGATGTGGTTTTTTAGGCCTTTTGCACATGGATGTTTTTAAACAAAGATTAGAACAAGAATATGGTTTAACTATAATTGCTACAGCACCAACCGTTCTTTACAGAATTATGTTAACAAGTGGAAAAGAGATAGTTATAGAAAAACCATCGGATTTTCCAGAGCAGATTCAAATTAATAAAGTTTTAGAACCAATGGTTAACGCTACTATAATTGTTCCCAAAGAGTATTTGGGATCAATATTACAACTTTGTGAACAAAGAAGAGGAGAACAAAAAGATATATCTTATATTGATGAAGATAGAATTGTTTTAAAATATAAAATGCCTCTTAATGAGATTATTATAGATTTTTATGATAAACTTAAGTCACTTAGCTCTGGGTATGCAAGTTTTGATTATGAAGAAGCAGGTTTTGAGGAATCAAATTTAGTAAAGATGAATATTTTAATTAATGGAAAATCTGTAGATGCTTTATCAGTAATTGTACATAAAGATAAAGCTTATTATATAGGACGTTCATTTGTTGAAAAATTAAGAAAAGTTATTCCAAGACAAATGTTTGAGGTTGCTATTCAGGCTGCAATAGGTGCAAAGATTATTGCCCGAGAATCTGTGAGTGCATTGAGAAAAAATGTTACTGCAAAGTGTTATGGAGGCGATATTACCCGAAAACGTAAATTAATTGAAAAACAAAAAGAGGGTAAAAAAAGGATGAAGCGTGTTGGTAATGTTGAGCTTCCACAAGAAGCTTTTTTAACTGTATTGGAATCAAAAGATTGAGGTCTCTTTATGAAGAGGAAGAAGGGTTTTTATTCTATCTCAGTTGTTGCAAAAATGTTTGCTGTACATCAACAAACTATAAGAATGTATGAAAAAGAAGGTTTAATTTTTCCTAAGAGAACAGAAGGAAATACGCGTCTTTTTTCAGAAGAGGATGTAGATCGTTTAGAAGAGGTAATTCGTCTTACCCATAAAATGGGTGTTAATCTTGCTGGTGTACAAATGATACTTAAATTGCAGAAAAAAATAAAAAGAATGCAGCAAGAAATGAATAAACTTTTTGAACAGGAACATGATAACTTGGAATCAGAAAGTGAACAATATAAACAAGGAATTAAAAAACAAGCAGAAAAATTATTAGAAATGAAATCAGGTGGAATATCTAACAAATTAGAAAAAGATAGTCTTATTGATATTCCCCCGGTTGACGAAGACGATAGATATAAAGAAAATGATAATAAGGAAAATTCCAATCATGATACAGATAATGATATAGATGATTGGGAAATTGAATACGAGGATAATTAGATCTAGGGGTTATAATGTTTTGGAATCAATTTAAAACAGTTTTTTTATTAGGCGCTTTAAGCGGTTTATTGTTTTTGATGGGATATTGGATTGGTGGTAGAAATGGCTTAATATTTGCATTTGCAATTTCTTTAGTTATGAATTTTCTTACATATTTTTATTCAGATAAAATTGTGCTTAAACTATATGGTGCTGAACCTTTAGATGAAGTTGAATATAGTAATGTTTACAATATTGTTGAAGAATTGTGTAGCAATGCAAATTTACCTGTTCCTAAATTATGGTTGATACAAAATTCTATGGCAAATGCTTTTGCTACAGGACGAAATCCTGAGCATGCTTCTGTTGCTCTTACAACAGGAATTTTAGATTTATTAGATGAGTATGAATTACGTGGTGTTATAGCTCATGAACTTTCGCACGTTAAAAATAGAGATGTTTTGGTTGCTACTGTTGCTGCAACTATTGCAATGTCGATAGCTTATTTGGCTGATATACTTAGATGGACTTTTATTTTTGGAGGAAGCAATAGAGATAGAGATAAATTAGGTTCGATTGGAACTATTTTAGTTGCAGTGCTAATGCCTATTGCTGCAACATTAATACAACTTGGAATTTCAAGATCTAGAGAATATTTAGCTGATGAAACTGGAGCTAAAATTTCACATGATCCTTTAGCTTTAGCTTCTGCTTTAGAAAAATTATCGCTTAGAATTAAAAGTAAAAATTTGCAACCCAAATCGACTGTGCAAACCAGTACGGCGAGTCTTTTTATTGTTTATCCATTTACTGCTAAAGGTTTGATTAATCTTTTTTCAACTCATCCACCGCTTGAAAAAAGAATCGAAAAATTACGTAACATGGTATTATAATTATTGATTTATTTTTTAAAGGGGGGCTGCAACTTTGCAGCCCCTTTTTTTGTTTATCTTGTTTAAAAACAATGAAAGTTTTATAGAATGAAAAGAATTCAAATTCATAAAATTCTTAAAGATGAAAGTTGGTTAACAATCTCAAATTTTTTAACTTTATCTAGATTTTTACTAACATTTTTTATTGTGTATGGAATTTTTTATAAAAGCTGGAAATGTGTATTTATTTTATTTTTGATTGTTGGAATTACCGATTTACTTGATGGATATTTGGCGCGTTTGTTAAAACAAGATACACATTTAGGAAAAATTTTGGATCCGCTTGTCGACAAATTTTTAATTATTGCATCGTTTTCGTCATTAGCTTTTTTCCATTCTCCATCATTTTTTATTCCTTATTGGTTTGTTGTTTTAATTATAATTCGAGAGTTTATAATTCTTTTAGGTTCAAGTATTTTATTATTATTTAAAAATGATTTTAAGGTGAGTCCAAATATTTGGGGTAAATTAACAACTTTTTTTCAATTGCTTTTTATTCTCTGGATATTTATATGTTATTTTTTTGGATGGGTTCCTGCAAAAACATATTATTCGTTATTAATTTTACTTTCAATTTTTTCAATATTATCTTTGTTTCAATATGTTAAAATTGGATTAAAATTTTTTTTAATTCATAAATAATTTTATAAGTTTTCCTTGTTAGATAAATTAAAGGTTGATGTTTTTTATTTTTTATAAGAAGATAGCTTTAAATTAGTTTGTTTTGTTAAAAAATAAAATATTTATATGAAGATAAAAAATTATTTATTAATATTTTTGATAATTAGTGTTTTTTTTAGTAATTGGATTAGTGCAGCTAAAATAAATTGGAATCGATTAAAGGATTTAGAACAGAATGTGAACAAACAAGAAAAAAAGTTGAAAAAAACAAATAATAAATACGTTATTGCTGGAATTGCTGTTTTAATAACAGCAGGAATTAGTTCTTTTATGGGATATAAATATTATTTGAAAAATAAAGATTTAAATAAAGCAAAAAAAAGAATCAATTTATTGGAGCTTGAGCAAAAGCAATATGCTGAGGTTGTTAACAAAAATAATTTGAGCAAAATTTTGATAAATTTTAAAAAAGAATATGAAAATATTAACAAATCATATTTATCGAAAATTAATAATTTACAGAAAGAAATTGATGATTTATCTTTAGAAATTAATAATAATAAAAATAATATTGATAATTTGCATGGCGACTATAAACAAAATGAACAACAAAAATTAAATATGAATTTGAGCAAATTAAAACAAGAAAAAAATGACAAAATTAAAGAACTCGAAGATCAATTTTTTGAATCTTACTTGCAGGGCGAATGTGCGCAATATTTGCGCAAGCTTTTTGATAATGAAGTGAAAAAAACAGTAAATGATTGATTTTTAAATTAACATTTATTTGTAAAAAATTATTTTATAAAAAAACATTTGAAATTTTTATTATTTTTGTTTTTTATTCTATAATAAAGCTTGAGAATATATTTAAAAAATTTATAGTATATTAAACTTTGATTATTTAGATTTTGATGTTAAGATTTTGTTTATTTTATTTTCAGGAGGATTATAATTTTTGTGTTTTAAAAAGATTTTGAATTTTTTCAAGTATGTGTACATTAATAGGATGTTTGTTTATTTATAATGAAAAGGAATTTTTATGGATATGAAAAAATATTTATCTGGATCAATATTACTTATATTTTTGGTTACTAGCGTTTTTGCACAAAAACCTGTGAGTGGAAAAGAAGAAGTATATGGAGAGGAAGTATATAGAAATGTAAAGAACTTTGTGAAAGATAATAAAACAACTTTGGTTTCAGGAGTTATTGCTTTAGGCACTGGTGTAGGCGGCGGATTGGTTGGTTATCTTTACAGAGATAACAAGGACAAACAAGTTAAACGCAAAAAAGAAATAAAAAAAAGGGTTAAAGATTTAATTAATTTGGCTCAAGACCAAGATAAAAAGAAAAAATTAATGAACGATGCAGAGCAGCGCCTTTCTGTTGATTCAAAAGAAAAAGATGAAAAAATAAAAGATTTAAATCAATCACTTGGTCATGAGGAAAGGGAACAATTAAACGCCGAAATTAGCGAATTAAGCGAAAGGATTGTATCAGCTGAAAAAGATCTTGAGATGGCAAAATTGCTTCCTGAGGAGATTACTAGTGAATATGTAATTAAGCAAATAAAGGGTGATGTAGAAAAAGCATATACAGCAGAAATGGAAGATTTAAGAGAAGAGATTGAAAATATTTTGGGATCAAAAAAATAAGTTTGATTTAAATAACTTTTTAAAAAAAGGCGGATTGTTAAAAACCGCCTTTTTTTGTTAGTAATCAAGAATTTTTGACAAAAGTAATTTAATTATTGGAGCATTGATTAAAATTTGAAGTTTTCAATAAAAGCGACTTATTGTAAAAGTGATAATAAAGTTCAATTATAATTAAGGTGTATTATGAAATTAAAAAAAATCCATATTTTATTAATGATGCTTTGTTTGAATTTGAGTTTTTATACGGTATTTGCTCAGGATCAAGAGATTCAACAAAATGTTATAAACGAGAAAATTGATTTTGTAGGGGGCGATAATTTAAAGAAATTATCAGATATTGATAAATTAGTTGATTTGTTAGATACGCTATTAAATGAAGCGCAAAGAACAAATTTATTAAATGATTTCGATATAAAAGAGATTCAAGAATTATCAAATAATTTAAAAAATGAAGACGCTCCAAGTTTATCTAAAGTTGAAACTATATATAATAAATTAAATTCTTTAAAAGATAATTTAATACAAGGAGATGGATTTAGAACAATAGAAAAAGAATTTGATGAAATTCAAAATTTGTTTAACGAACTTTTATCTTCTCAAACTACTAGGTTTGTATCAACAATTAATTCAGACAGTCAGCATAGTTTAAGACTAAAATTGTTAACAACTTTAGGTGTTGTTGTTTTTACTACAGTGGCTGGTTTGACTTATTATAAAAAAGATGCAAAAAGTAATAAGAAAGATGGAAAAGGTATTTTTACTACAAAGTCTTCTGGTAATAAAAAAAATACTAAAAATAATCCTTTAGACCCTTCAGATAAAACTAATTTTGGTAACCAATCAAATTTTGGTAACAATGTGCTAAATAAAGATGATGAATTGAATAATGATGAAACTGACGATAATAGGTTTGCAAATTCTTTAAATAGAATTGGCAATGATAATAATAGTGCAGTTTTTGATTTTGATGAACAACGTACTTTAAATTCTAGGAATGATTTTAATAAAAGCAATGAACCACATACTCAAACAGAATTGCAAGGAAAAGAGGGTGTGTTAGGAAACGAAACAAATGAGAATGAAGATTTAACGGTGAACTCATTGGAAAATAATAAAAATGAAGCTGCAATAGCCAATGAACCACA
The DNA here is from genome assembly GCA_014730005.1 of Candidatus Babelota bacterium. Classification (GTDB taxonomy): domain Bacteria; phylum Babelota; class Babeliae; order Babelales; family UASB340; genus WJIY01. The sequence goes on from WJIY01000026.1 coordinate 9,518, forward strand.
TACTCAAACAGAGCCACAAGGAAAAGAAAGTGTGTTAGGAAACGAAACAAATGAGAATGAAGATTTAACGGGGAACTTATTGAATAGAGATGAAAATTATAATAATAATTTTTACAATGAGGCAAGTGAATCTTCAACGTCTATTGAATCGATTGATTCAGATGCGCATTTTCTTTCTAATAGTGATAATGAAAGTACAGTTTCTAATTCTAGTCAAGCGTCTGATAGTCTTAGTCAAGGTTCCGATAGTTCTAGATCTAGTTCAAGTCGAAAATCGAGAATGCGTAAACTAAGAAATCGGGAGGGTTATGATCTTAGAAAACGACCAACATCAAAATCACCAAAAGCAAGGTTTGATTTAGATAAAAAAAGGAAAAGAAGTAATAGTGTTTGATTTACATTGAGCTTAAAATAAAGCACCGTTTAGCCAAGCGGTGTTTTATTTTAGACAATTTAGGGCAATGTAATGAAGTTTGAAAATAAAAGATATTTATACATAATTTTATTTTTTTTTTCGTCCAGTATTTATGCAGATGATTTTTTTGTCGATGATAATGTAGAATATGATGAATTGTTAAATCAAAATGAGAAATTAGTTGCGACTGCTATTGTTATTGGTAGTATTTCTTTTTGTATAGGAATATTATTAGGATATAATTTAAATTTTTCAGAATTATTCGATGATAAATTAAAAAGTGATTTTGAACAAGCAAAACGATTAAAAAGAATATTTGAATTTTATAAAAATTTGCATAGAGATAATAAAAAAAGAGTCACAATGTTTCAAAAAAATAATGATTTACAGACAACAGCTAAAAGAAGTCTTGAAGAAGTTAGGGCGCAAATAAAAGAAGAAAAGGATAAGGGAGTTGAAAAAAAAAATGAACTTAAAATTAAAGATTTAGAAAAAAATCGAATAGTTTTAGAATATGAAATAAAAAGACGGGAGGATGTTAAAAAGATTTTAATTGGAGATATGAAAATGATAAGTGATTCTGGGTTAGTTGAATTTATTATTAATGATGCGGTTAATTTATTAAATATAGATAAATTTGAATTAAATTATAGGACTTAAGGTTTTTTGATACATGAAAAGAATTAATTTTTTTTTTTTAATAATTAGTTTTTGTTTTTTATGCAACCAAAATTTTGCGATAAATAATTTTATAGTTTCTAAGCAAGATGATTTATTAAAAAAGCTTTCTAAAAATCAATTAAAAGAAAATATTGGAGATCAAATCAAAGAAGTATTGCATGATTGTGCTGAATTGAATAAACAACTTGGATTGATACAAGTACAGTTGTCTAATATTGAAAAGCAATTATTTGATAAAATTTCAGAATTAATAGATAATAAAAATCCATTTAAAAAAGCAGGAAGAGTTGATTTATCTAGTTCTTTTAAAATTTTGAATAATGTAAGAAAAGAATTAATCAATCAAGTTGATGTTGTTAAAAATTTACATTTACAAATAAATAAAGATAAGTGTTTAAAAAAGAGTTAATCAAAGGGCATGAAAAAAATATTTATAGTTACAGGAGAGGTCTCTGGAGATAAATCGGCGGCATGGTTTTTGCAAAAATATAAAAGAGAATTAGGAGAAATTAATTGTTATGCAGTCGGAGGATCTGCATTGAAAAATGCAGGGGCTATACTTTATGATCGAATGGAAAAACTTAATGTTACAGGTATAGTTGAGATTATAGGAAAATTGAGATTGATTTTAAATTTTTTGAAGAAACTTTGCAATTATATTTTGGAAAATAATTTTGATCAAGTTGTTTTAGTTGATTTTCCAGGTTTTAATTTAAAATTGGCTAAAAAATTAAAATCCGCTAATTCAAATATAGAAATTATTTATTTTTCACCTCCACAAGTTTGGATTTGGGGAAAATGGAGAGTGAAAAAATTAAAAAAATATTGTGACAAATTAATTGTATTATATCCGTTTGAAGTTTTATGGTATAAAAACCAAGGAATCAAAGCGGAATTTTGGGGAAATCCCGTTTATTCAAAATTACAAGATTTATCCAAAGATAAATATTTTGAAATTAGAAATTTTGATGAAAAGGAAAATCAAATTGCTATTATTCCAGCTTCTCGTAAGCCTGAATTGGATAAATTATTTCCACTTTTTGCAAATATTGTAAAAAAATTTAAATTAGCATATCCAAAAATTAAAATTATTTTACCATTAGCTGAATCTTTTAGATCATATGTCATTGAAGAAAAATTAAAAAAATATGGCTTGTGGAGATGGGGAAAAGATATTGAAATTGTGCAAGGTGAAAAAGACAAATTGAAAGCATTGAGTAAATGTATTTTGGCGATTACAAAACCTGGAACTACAACTTTAGAATTAGCAATATTAAATATTCCCGCAATTGTTGTTTATAAAACTTCGTGGTCAACATATTTAATTGCAAAATATTTAGTTCAGGTAAAATATATGGCCTTGCCTAATTTGTTATTAAATAAAGTTGTATATCACGAATTTATTCAAAGAAAATGTGATGCCGAAAAAATTTTTAATTTTGCAAGTCAACTGTATAAAGATGTTGCAGGAGGTAGAGGTACTTATTCAACAATGAAAAAAGATTTTATACAATTAAAAGAGCAATTTGTTAATTATTATTGATATTATAGTATTATTAATAAATTATTTTTTGTGTTAGGATACTAATAATTCTAATTTCATTATTAATGTTATTTTATGTATTTTTTTTTGCAAGAAGGATATCGCATGGCCAGTTATAATCGTGTAATAATTATGGGTAATTTAACAAAAGAACCGGATCATAAACAATTAACTTCGGGTCAGTCTGTTTGTAAGTTGGGCTTAGCATCAAACAGACAATTTAAAAACAAACAAACTGGTGCTATGATACAAGAAGTTTGTTTTATTGATGTTGATGTTTGGGGTCCTCAAGCAGATAGTTGTAATCAATATTTGCAAAAAGGAAGTGCTGTTTTAATTGAAGGTCGCTTAAAATTTGATACTTGGCAAGATAATGAAGGCCAAAAGCGAAGCAAACATTCAATTGTTGCAGATAGAGTAACTTTTTTACCGGCTTCTCAATCAGTACAAAATGAAGATTTAACTTCTTCTGATAATAATTATAATAAGCAGGTGACTAATTCAACAAAAGAAAATGAAGACATTGAAAAAAATCAAAAAAACAAAAAAGAAGAAGATTTAACTGGTGAAATTGATTTTAAAGATGAAAAACCATTTGATGATGATTTGCCGTTTTAGTTAAAATAAAAGTTACATTGTGAAAACTGAAAACGAATTTTGTTTTTTTATAAATTACAAGTAGTTGTATCAGTTTATTTGAAAAACTTTACGTTGCTAGACAGGTAAAGCATATTTGATACAATATAAATGCTGTTTCCGATTGAAGTATTAATTGTTTGATTAAATTAAAAAAAATTAAGAATAAGTTGAATGAAAGGTTAGGCTTAAGAAAATGGAAGAGGCTAAAAAAACAACTTTTGAACAATACGCTATTTTCCAAACGGGTGGCAAGCAGTATCAAGCTATTCCGGGAAAAACTTTGGCTATTGAAAAACTTGAAGGTGAGGCTGGAGATAAAGTTGAATTTTCAGAGGTTTTGTTTCGTAAAATTGGTGAAGATAAATATGAAATTGGACAACCTTTTGTTGAAGGTGTAACTTTAAAGGCCAGTGTTGTAAAACAAATAAAAGGTCCCAAATTAGTTGTTTTTAGACACAAAAGACGTAAAAAACAAAGAACAAAAAAAGGACATCGTCAGCCTTATACAGTTATTAGGATTGAAAGTATTTAACCAATCAAAATTTATATTGATTTAAATTAATGAATATTAAATTGATATGATAAAAAAAAGTGCCATTTTTAATGGCACTTTTTTTAGTTTGATGTAAGATTTTATAAATAAATTTATATTTTACAGTGAATTTTCAGAATCACTGTGTTTCTTCAGCAAAATCTGCAAGATTGACTTGTTCTCCTGCTAATATTAATCTGTCACCTTCTAATAATACATAATCAGGAGATATTAACTGGATTTCATCGTTTTTTCGAATTGCTATGCATGCAATATTTCTAGATTTTTTAAGTTGTAATTCAGATATAGTTTTTCCGACAAAATTTTTGGGAACATTGATCTCTGTTATTGCAAATTTATCTGAGAATTGAACAAATTCAAGCATCGAAAGACTTAAATTATTTGCAAGTCGAATACCTAAATCTTTTTCAGGAAAAACAATTTCATCTGCACCGACAAGTTTTAAGATACTTTCATGGATTCTGCTTACTGCGCGTGCTATAATTTTTTTTATTTGGAAATGTTTTTTTAACAGAGCTGTAATTAAAATTGATTGAGAGAATTCTTCTCCCATTGCAACAATAACTGTATCCATATCTTCTATTCCAATTGCACGCAAAGAATCATCATCAACGACATTTATACAAACGGCTTGTGTCACTTTATCTCTAATTTTTGCGATAATTTGTTCATTGCGATCAACCGCCAAAACTTCCTCATCTTTTTCTGCTAATGAAATAGCTAATTGGTATCCAAATCGACCTAATCCTATTACACAAAATTTCATAATTTTTCCTTTTATCCTATAATAACTCTTTCTTCTGGATAACTGTATAATTGGCTACTTTTTTGAGTTGTTAATGCCAGTACCAAAGTTAATGATCCAATTCTTCCTATTAACATAGAAATTATAATTGTTATTTTACCAAGTGATGAAAGATGGGGTGTTATGCCTGTTGATAAACCGCTTGTTGAAAAAGAGGACACCGCTTCAAATACTATTTGAATAAAAGTAAAATTTTTATCGGTCAAAAGAAGAATAAAGGTTATTATGCCAATCCAGCATAGACCTAGCGCTACAATTATTGTGGCTCTATAAATTTGATCCGTTGGTAATTTTCTTCCGTAAATTTCAACATCATTTTTGTTTTTTAAAACAATACTTAAAATTGTAGCTAAAAATAAGGCAAAAGTTGTTGTTTTTATTCCACTTCCTGTTGAGTTTGGACTTGCTCCAATAAACATTAAAATTATAAATATAAAAAGTGTTGGAAGGGATAATTGTGACATATTAATAGTATTAAATCCAGCTGTTCTTGTTGTAGTTGACATAAAAATTGAATTTGCGATTTTATTAAATAAGCTTAGTCCTTTTATTGTATTATGTTGTTCTAAAAAGAAAAATGTTAAAGCTCCAAAAATTATAAGTAAAATTGATGTAGTTAAAACAATTTTTGTATGTAAAGATAAAGTTGTTCGAGTCCCTTTTCCTACTTCTTTTGGCTTTTTCTTTTTTAATAACGAAAAAGTTTGATTTCCTAATTCATACCATACAATAAAACCTATTCCACCAGCAAATATCAAACTTGCTAGGGTTAAAAGTATTATTGGTTGTTGAGTATAATTTATAAGATTGTTAGATAATAAACACGTTCCTGAATTACAAAAAGCTGATATCGAATGAAAGGCTGCATGAAATATTGCTAATTTAGGTTCAAAAAAACCTCTTAATGGAAAATATAAAATTATTGCACCTATTAATTCTGAAATGAAAGTCATTGCAATAATCAAACTTAAAAAAGTTGTGATTTTACTAAAAAATTCAAATTCTAATAATTGTCCCGCAACAAGTTTTGTTATTAATTTTAAATTCATTATCAATGAAATTAAAAAAAACGAGAGTGTCATTAAACCAAGGCCGCCAATTTGTATTAATGCTAGTATTACACATTGTCCAAATAGTGAGAAATAAGACATTGGGATGACATGTAACCCAGTAACACAAGTAGCAGAAGTTGCTGTAAAAAGAATATCAATGAAATGTATATTTACAACTCTCGCCTGTGGCAAACAAAGAAGTAATGTTCCTGTGGCGATGACAAATACAAAAGATGCTAGAAGAATTCTTCCTGGTGATATATGAAAAAATTTTTTAGAACTCATATTTTGCCAGATTATTTTAATAACCAAAAGCTAAGAATTAATATTACCGTAAATAATACTACCAGTTGATTAAAATGCCGGTCAATAAAATCTTTTATTTGTTCTCCCCATATATAGATAGCTCCTGATACCAGGAAAAATCGTGCACCGCGTGAAATAAATGAAAATATCACAAACGGCATAATTGGAAGGTTACAAAATCCGGCAGAAAGTGTTATTGCCTTATATGGAAGAGGAGTGAAGCCTGCAATTAAAACTGCCCAATGTTGATAGATTTTATATTTTAAAACGGCATTATTAAATGTTGTTTCTGAGATTAACCAACTTACTAATTTTATTCCTATGCTTTGCCACATTAGTGCACCAATAGCATATCCAGCAAGTCCTCCTAAAATTGATGAAATAGTTGATATTGATGCATAAAAAAAGGAACGTTTATTATTTTGTATACAAAAAAGAATTAACAAAGGATCAACTGGAAAAAAGAAAAATGCTTCTACAAAAAATAAACAAGCTAGCCACCAAATAGCATATTTTGAGTGAACTTTGCTAGCCATCCAATCATATATTTTTCTTATAAATTTCATAAAAATTATTTTAACAAATCGTTTAAATAGTTTTTTATTTGATCAATGGATATTCTATTTTGTTCTAACGTGTCTCGATTTCTAGCTGTAACTTTTTGATCTTGCAAACTATCAAAATCAAATGTAAAACATACAGGTGTTCCAATTTCATCTTGTCTTCTATAACGTTTACCAATAGATCCAGATTCGTCAAATTGGATTACAAATCCACTTTTTTTTAATTCTTGATAAATTTTAATCGCTGGTTCATTTAATTTTTTAACTAAAGGCAAAATAGCTGCTTTTACGGGTGCTACTTTGGGATTTAATTTTAAACAAATTCTTTTTTCACCTTCAATTTCATCTTCATAATAAGCATCAAAAAGGATTGTCAAAAAGGTTCTATCTACTCCAACTGAACATTCTATAACATGAGGAACAAATGATTCATTTGTTTGGGGGTCAAAAATCGAAAGATCTTTTCCTGAATGTTTAATATGTTGGCTTAGATCATAGTTTGTTCTGTATGCAATACCTTCAAGCTCCTTCCAGCCAAAAGGAAAGTTATATTCTATATCGGTGCAATATTTAGAATAATGAGCAAGCTCATCTTTTTCGTGTTCACGAAACCTAATATTTTTAGGATTAATTCCTAAATTTAGATAAAAATTATTTCTGCGTTCGAGCCATTTTTCGAAAAATTCTCGACTGTTTTCTTCCTTGCAAAAAAATTCAAGTTCCATTTGTTCAAATTCACGTAATCTAAATAAGAATTGCTTTGGTGTTATTTCATTTCTAAAAGCTTTTCCTATTTGAGAAATTCCAAAAGGTACTTTTACGCGATTTGAAGTAACTACATTTTTAAAATTTATAAAAATACTTTGAGCTGTTTCGGGACGTAAAAATGCAATTGAAGATTGACCAGCAACTGCTCCAACTTGAGTTTCAAACATTAATTTGAATTGCCTAACATCTGTCCAATTTTTTACTCTACAGACGGGGCATGTTTTATTTAAATCAATATCAGGATCATCTGCCCTAAATCGTCTTTTGCAATTTTGACAATCAACCATTGGATCAGCAAAGCTATCAACATGTCCGGATGCTTTCCATTCATCAAAAGGGCCTAATATTGAACCATCAATTAACAAAATTTCTTCAGGCTGAGAATTCATGTCTTTTAACCAAGAATTTTTAATATTTATTTTTAATTGTGCACCTAAAGGACCAAAGTCGTAAACACCGTTTAATCCAGAATAGATCTCTGCTGTTTGATATACAAATCCTCTTCTCTTGCATAAAGATACTATTTTTTCAAGTGTGACAGGAGTGTTTTCAGATGCCATTTTAAAAATCCTTTATGGTTGATTTTATTTTTAGTTTACCTACTAACTAACAATTGTCATTAGACTATAACTTTATAGCTTGTAAATGGCAATATCAAATGGGTCTTTTAACAAAAAATGGCGTTTTTTATTGTATTATATATTTGCTATAATTTCATATATGAATGAGATATATTTTATTTTTCATACCTTAATTATTATTTTTTTTACATTAGGTGCTCTTTTTATAGGAAAAGAAGCTTTAATTGCAATAACTTGCTTGCAATGTGTTTTGGCAAATCTTTTTGTTTTAAAACAAATAACATTATTTGGTTTAGATGTAACTTGTAGTGATGTTTTTGTTGTGGGGGGAATTTTAGGTCTTAATTTATTGCAAGAATATTATGGTAAACAAATTACTAAAAAAGCTATATGGATTAGTTTTTTTATAATGATTTTTTATCTAGTTATGTCTCAATTTCAAATTTTTTATATTCCTAATTCATATGATAATACTTCTTCGATGTTTACTTTTATGTTTAGTTTTATGCCACGATTAACTTTAGCATCTATTTTTGGTTATTTTGTTGTTCAGCAATTTGATTGCTGGTTATATGGTTTTTTTAAAAAAATATTTTTAGATGAAAAGCTTGTTTTTAGAAATGCTTGTTCAATTTTATGCACGCAGTTTTTAGATACAATTTTATTTTCTATTATGGGTCTTTATGGGACTATTGAATCTATTTTTAATGTTATTTTTTTTAGTTATTTGATAAAGGTAATTGTTATTTTTTTGTTAACACCTTTTATAGGTTTATCTAAAAAAATCATGAAAGAATAATTTCTATTATTTAATTTAATTTTATTTTTTAAATTGAATAAATATAAGTTGCAAAAAATCATTCAAATATTTCCTGTATTTTTAATAATGTGAACTCGATAATTGTTTTTGCAAACAAATAAACTATATATTTGTAAGTCTGCTAACCTTGAGTAATTTTTGAAACACTTTATTCTTTGATACATTCGTCCATGCTAAAGCTATGACTGATAAAAGTGAGTAAAATGTCGCATTTGGGGTGATACTTCAATATGATTTTGCAAAAGTAAAATTTCTGGATTAGCGAAAATTGTGTTTTTTGAGATTATTAGTTATCAAGTTTGCATTTAATAATATGTTTTTTACTTTAAGTTAGCGTTTGAATTTCCTTTTAAATAGGATATTTTTATCATTACAAATATTTTTAGATGAGCATGTTTTTATATTGTTTTCAATGAGTATAAAATGCTTTGAAATTTGTCATTTTTTGTGAAATTTTTATAAGTAATTTAGACTTTTAATATTCAAGTATGGAAAATTTTAAATTCAAGATTATTCATAAATCAAAAAAATCGTGTGCACGAGTAGGAAAAATATATACCCGTCATGGTGTTATAGAAACACCTAATTTTGTTGCTGTTGGTACTAATGGTACTTTAAAGGCTGTTGATAATAAAATTATTGAGCAATTAGATTTGCAATTAATGTTTTGTAATACATATCATCTTTTATTGCAGCCCGGTATTAATATTATAAAAAATTCTGGGGGTATTCATAAATTTATTAATAGATCAAAGCCGATCATTACCGATTCAGGTGGCTTTCAGGTATTTAGCCTTAAATATGGAGGTGTTAATCAAGAATTAAAAAGTAAGGGAAAGAAAAAGTATGAAGGGAGTGTTTTAAAAATAAATGAAGATGGTGTTTTGTTTAGATCTTATCGTGATGGTTCAAAAATATTACTTACACCAGAAAGTTCAATTTTGGCACAAAAAGATATAGGTGCTGATATTATTGTAAGTTTTGATGAATTACCTCCTTATCATTTTTGCCCTAAAAAGTTAGATCAATCTTTGCAACGTACACATAGATGGGAGAAACGTTCGCTTGATGTACACTTAAAAGATAAAAGAGGTCAGGCGCTTTATGCAGTTATTCACGGTAGTATAGATAAAAAATTGCGCAAAAAAAGTTGTGATTTTTTAACAGGGTTACCATTTGAAGGTTTTGCAATTGGTGGCAGTGTTGGAAAAAATCGTGAAGAAATGGTGGAAATGTTAAATTTCTTGATGCCTCGTATTCCTGAGGCCAAACCAAATCATCTTTTGGGAATCGGTGATCTTGAATCTATTGATAAAATTATTCCTTTAGGAATTGATACATTTGATAGTTCTCATCCTACCAGATGTGCACGACATGGGCTTTTATTTACAAAGAAAGGATTTTTACGGATTTTAAAAAATGGAAATTCACAAATTTATAAACCAATAGAAGATGATTGCTTTTGTCCTACATGTCAGAATTACACTTTATCTTATATTTATCATCTATTTAAAGCTAAAGAATTGACAGGATTTACTTTAGCAACAATTCATAATATATATTTTATGATCGAAAAGATGAAAAAATATCGCAATCAAATATTAAATGATGAGGTTTAAATTTTTTCTTGTATAAATAAATCGTGTAAATAATGTGTTATTTTTTAAGTTTTAATGAAAGTTAAATATCTAAAAAAAAATATCTTATTACATAATATATAATTATAAAAAATAAAATTATTTAAGAATTATTACAAAAAAGGATTTTTTTTAAATCCAATTACTTGGCATTCTGGTTTTGGTATAATTCCAAATTCTTTTTTAACTAATTTTTGCATTTGTTTTGCGAGTTTAATGATATCTGTAGTTGTCGCACCTGGTAATGTTTCGATCATGTTAGCATGTTTAGGACTAATTATTGCATTTCCAATTTTGAGTTTTCCTTTGATTCCGAGTTTATCTAAGTAATATGCAATTGATGTTATTTTTTTATTATTTATTTCAAAATCAATTTCTTGCGGTAGAAAATTTTTAAAAAAACTACCACATGTATTTGAATTTGGATATCTATGTTGACGATGTCTAATAATTTCGTATCGTCGTCCTTTAGCATAATAAGTTTGAAAATCGTTTACTTTTTTTAATTTAAAAGTTGTGCTGATTAAAAAGTTTTCTTTTTTTTGCAATTTTGATTTATCGTACCCAAAATTAAACCAATTTTTGTCTACATTAAAAATCTTGCCTGAATCTTTATTTATTATTGTGGCTGAATGTATAAAATCACTCAATGAGGAATTAAAATAATGAATATTAATATATGTAGATCCTCCAACTGTGCCTGGAATTGCAGAAAATTCTTCAAGACCAATTAAATTATTTTTTAGACAAAAATCTATTAAGTCTTGAATTTTAACACTTGTGTGAGCGGTGACTAAGATGGGTAAAAAATGAGCGTTTTTTGAAATGTATTTTATCGTGATATTTTTAAGTTGAGGTTTTATTGTTAAGCCATCAAATCCATCATCATTTATTAAAACATTTGCTCCATGTCCTAATGCAAATATTTCAAGCTTGTTTACTTTTGCAAATTTTATAGCTTCTTGAAAATCAATCATATTTTTTGGTTCACAGTAAAATTTTGAATGACCCCCTGTTTTAAACCAATTTTTGTTTTTTAATGATATGTTTTTTTTTATCTGCATAAAAAATCCTTTTAAAACTTCAAAATTATAACAATATAATTTTAAAAATAGAAGCTGGGTTGTTTTTTATTGAAATATATTTTAGATAAAAAAATAATATAATTGACAATTTGAAACAAATATTGGTAGTGTGGGGATGAAAAATAATATTGGGAGGGGATTATGAAAAAAAAGTTAATTATTTTTTGTGGGATTAGTATTTTTTTTATACAGGCTAAAGAGAATTTGTATATCAATAAATTAAATTGGGTGGAAATATCTAAAGAAAGATTGGCTCCTCAAATTATGATGGATTTTGCTAAACCATTATATTTTGAAAAAAAAGCTGATCGAAATAAAATGACTCTTGAATTTGCATTTCCTAACATGAATATTAAAGATTTTGAACAACATAATATTTTGCAAAGCTTACAAGAATTGCAAGCTATAAAAAAAGTAGAACTTTTACAAAGAAAAAATCCTAGTCCGAGAGTTGTTTTGATAATAACTTTTAATAGTGATGATTTTTTAGTTAGATGGTATAAAATGGAAGATCCCAACAGATTAGTATTGGATATTTTTTCAAAACGTTCTTTGGCCAAATTTCGACAAAAAGGTTCTATGATTTTATATGCACAAAATGATTTTATAAAATCAGATATTAAAAAAATTCAAAAAAAAAAATATCATAATTGCGTAATAAATTCGCAAAAGCCTTCTTTATTTTATAATAATAACAAGAAATTTACGGTTATTATTGACGCAGGACATGGCGGGGATGACTCAGGAGCTAAAGGTTTTTTTGCTTTAAAAGAAAAAGATGTTTCTCTTGATATTGCTAAACGCGTAAGTGAATTATTAAAAAAAAAAGGGGGTTTTAAAGCTTTTTTGACAAGAACAGCAGATAAAAATCTTTCATTGTTTGATAGATGTGAATTGTCAGGTCAATTACGCGCTGATTTATTTGTATCTATTCATGTTAATGCAGTACAAAGTGTAGAATCAATTTCTGGCATAGAAACTTATTATTTAAATGATGAAACATTACTTACACCAAAAAGACGAGGAGGATATTTATTTTGTTTTAGTCAAAATGATAAAAACCTTGCAAATATAGCTGATAGTTTTATTAGAAATAATGCAAATTTATCTAAAAGCTTAGCTAATTCTATTCAAAAAAATATTTTATCTTTTTTACAAGAACATAGAATTTTTCCAAGAAATCGAGGAACAAAAGGAGCTAGATTCAGAATTTTGCTTAAAAGTGAGATTCCTGTTGCATTAATTGAAGTTGGTTTTTTAACGAATAAAAAGGAAGCGAAACTTTTGGCAAATGAGGCTTATCGTAATATTATTGCACAAGGTATTGTTCAGGGAATAGAAGAATATATTTGCTCGTATCAATGATATTTTTTTATTATAAAAAGAAGTTTTTGGATTTATAATGATGAATAATTTTTTTTAAACAAAAGGAGAATAATATGGAAGTGGCTGGTGGATTATTGCCTTTGGGTGGATTGCTTACAGGTGCACAGAAATTGGGAGATATTAAATATATAGGCAAATATTTAGGAAATTTTTTTTATTATTTTTATTTTGTTGTATTATTTTTTATCATAATTTTGTTTATTCTTGGTTTTATTCGTTTAGTTAAATTTTTATATAGACGGAAATTAAAAAAAGCCTTAATTTTATTGCATCGTCTTGATACTGAATTGCTTTTAATAAAAAATATAGCAAATATAAAAGATGATAAGAAACTGGAAATGGATCTTTCTAGTAGAGAATCAGTAACTAAACTGAAAAAAATGATGGATACAAGATTTTTTGTTAATGCTTTGGGATTACATAATTGTAAAAGAATGATTGACGGACTTGAAATGATTAAAGAGAAAAGCATAAATATCGATATTCAACTTGCTTTAGTTACAAATTGGATTGAATTGGTCAAATCGATGTTATGTTGAAAAAAATTGGTATCTTAGGTTTTGGAATTGTTGGAAAATCGTATTTAAAGTTTTTTTTAAAATTACATGCAAATTTGGAAATTGGAATTTGGGATAAAAGACAATTAGAAGACTTTGAACTGAAGTTAATTAAAGATTTAAATGTAAAAATTTTCAATCCAAATCAAAGAAAAATTCAAGATTTTTTAAATCAATATGATTATATAGCGATAAGCCCTGGATTTAGTTTTGAAAATTTTCAGATTTATAAAAAAAAAATTATTTGTGAATTGGATTTATTTTCTAAATCTTTTACGGGAAAATCGATTGCTATTACAGGCACTTTAGGTAAAACGACAATTACAAATTTATTGAATTTAGCTTTAAAAAAAATATTTAAAATTTCTGTTTGTTATGGTGGAAATATTGGGTTGCCAATGTTGAATATTATTTTGCAACAACAACAAATTGATTATTCAATTTTAGAATTATCAAGTTTTCAATTGGAGTTAAATAAAAATTTTGCACCTGATATTGCTATATGGACAAATTTTTATTCAAATCATATTGATCGGCATAAAAATATAAAGAGTTATTTTTGGGCAAAAAGTAAAATTTTTAAATTTCAAAATAAAAATCAATATTTAATTGTTTCTGCGAGTTTTTTAAAAGAAAAATTATTTTTACAGCAGTTAAATAGTATAAAATCACAAATATATTTTGTTGAAGATGTGCCTGAAAAAGAATTAAAAGAGCAGTTTATTAAATTAAAAAAGAAATACTCAAATATTGTTTTTATTGATAAACATCGTTTTAATCTAAATTTCAGTATTTTACCTGATATAACTTTTGAACAAAATTGGCTTTTTGTTTTAACGGTACTAAAAATTTTAAAATTAGATTTTAATGTACTTAGAAGATATCTTGAAACCTGTTTTAATAATTATTTTCAGGAACATCGTTTGGAATATTTTGCAACAATCAACGGGATTGATTTTTACAATGATTCAAAAGCTACTGTTGTTCAGGCCACACTTAATGCAATGAGAAAATTGGAAAAGAAAAATAAACCTATAATTTTAATTTTGGGAGGTATTTCAAAGGGAGTTGATCGTAGTTTTTTATTAAAAGAATTAAATAATTTTAAAAGATTGAAAAAAATTTTTTGCTTGAGTAAAAAAAACAAAGAATTTGTAGGAGTTAAAACATATCCTTCTTTTAAAGAATTATTTGGTGATATCATGCAAATTGCAAAACCAGGCGATCAGGTATTATTTTCACCATCAGGGGCAAGTTTCGATTTTTTTGAAAATTATAAACATAGAGGTGAAATTTTCAAAAAATTTGTTTTAAACTCTTACAAAAAAGGTTAGTAATGGCATTAATAGAAAAAAAAATTAAATATGATTTACAATTTTTATTCTTGATTGTTTTTAGTTTGACTACTTTAGGGTTAATTTTTATTTATTCATCAAGTTCGGTTTATGCTTTAGAAAAATTTGGATCAGCTAACTTTTTTTTAAAAAAACAGTTTCTTTTTTTAATTCCTGCATTTATAGGATTTCTTTTTTTCGCAATTTTTCCTTTTCAGCTTATAAAGAAATATTCACCATTTTTTTTTATAGGTTCTTTAATTTTAACAGCATCGACTTTAATTCCATTTTTAGGTTTGAAGTTGCATGGTTCGAGCAGATGGCTTTTGGGTTCAAGTTTTCAGCCTAGCGAACTATTAAAATTTTTTTTAATAATTTATATGGGATTTTTTTTGGAAAAAAAACAAAAAAGAATCAGATCTTTTTGGCATAGTTATCTTCCTTTTTTATTAATTTTGAGTATCACTTTTTTAATTTTACTAAAACAACCTGATTTTGGAGCTGTAGTAACAATATTTATAACATCAGTTTTATTATTATTTGTGGCAGAATTTAAATTGAAATATTTAATATTAACTATATTGGCGGCATTGCCTATTGGTTTTTTTTTAATTTTTTCGAAATCTTATCGATTGAATAGGATTTTAATATTTTTAAATCCTTGGCAAGATCCTCAAGGACGAGGTTTTCAAATTATTCAATCTTTAATTGCAATAGGTTCAGGAGGTTTATGGGGAATTGGGGTTTCTAATTCGAAACAAAAATTTTTTTATTTACCAATGCAGCATACAGATTTTATTTTTTCAATAATTGCCGAAGAAACAGGTTTTGTTGGATCTTGTCTTATTATACTTTTATATTTTTTATTTTGTTATTTTGGATTAAAAATTGCTTTACAATTAGATAATCCTTTTGCATTTTTTACAACTTTGGGTTTTGTGATTTTAATTAGTTTACAAGCGACAATTAATCTAATGGTAACTTCTGGATTGTTGCCTACAAAAGGATTAGGGCTTCCTTTTGTAAGTTATGGTGGTTCTTCATTAGTTTGTTTTTTTTGTATGATTGGTTTGATTTCAAATTTTGTACGTCAAAAAAATTTTTAATAATTTATTATTCTATCTATTTTTTTGTAAATGTTTTTATAGTACAAATCATATCGAAATTTTTGTAATATTTATTAAAAACCTTCATTAAATATTTATTTTATTAAAGAATTAAAAATTATTGACACAATTTATATAATTGCGATAATTACTATTTCTTAATTTGGGTGGCTTTTTTCGTTTGTAGATAGATAAATTTTTTTAGTGTAGGATTTTTATTGTGAATAATTTATTCAAATTTTTTTTCATATCCATAATATTTTCTTTAAATTGTTCAAATTATGCGCAAAATTCGCAAACTCCAGAGGATTTAATAGGGGAATTTTTTGCATTAAAAGATGACATGAAAGATGACGAGAACCATGTGGATTTGGATTTAGATAATCAAGATAATGATGGAGGATTTGATTTTGATGCAATAGATGATGATTTTATAGAAAAATTTTTTCAAAATCCTGCAAAGATGGCAGAAAAATTACCTGAGAGCCTCAAAGATAGAGTTTTGGATTGTTGGCAAACTGGCCAAAAAATGTATGGGTTATTACAAAATCCGACTTTATTTATTTCTCATATTATTCAAAATGTAGAAGCGAATTTGAAATTCGAAAATATTCTCAATAAAAATTGTGATATTATTATTTCTTTAAACGGAGTTTTAAATAAGATAAAAGATTATTTAAAAGAACAAACATTGCAGATTATATTACGATTAAATTTTTTTGATTTTGGAGAAGAAAATAATTTAAGTGAAATTATTGAAGAGTTAAATGAAATTTTAAATGAATTTGAAAAATTAGATTGCAATGTTGAAGAAAAACAAAAAATAAAAAATGATCTTAATTTGATATTAAAGACTCTTAAAGCATTAAATGATAATGAATTGTCAAAATTGGAGATTTATAAGCAAAATTATGTGCAAAAAGATCTTAAAAAATTTGTAAATGAATTGATTTTAACTCAAGAAGTTTTGGATAATTTTATCAAAGAAACAAAAGAATTAGATGATCCAGAATTAAAGAAAGCATTGAATTTTTGGAATGAGACATTAAAAGAGCTTGAACCATTAAAACCTATTGCGGGAATTAAATCCTCTGGTTTAGGCGATTTGAAAACAAGATTTTTAAGTTTTGCTAATTGTGCAAGTCCTTTAATGTTAAGTGCTTATTCTTGTTATCGAAAGTTTATAGAATTATATAAAACAGATGATGCTGAAAGATTAAATAATTCTCTTTTTTGGGTAGCGGATCAAGTTTTAAGAGTTGCTATGATTCCTATTTATTTTTTAAAAAAAATACATCAAATTGATCAAATACAAAGTAATGCAAAATTAAAAGATTTGTTTTTAAAACAATTATTATTTGAAGCTTGGGCTATTTATTCAGATTCTAATTTTTTTATTAAAAATTCTAATTGGCCATTAAGGATGGCATATAGATTGGCTCCTGCATATGCTTATTATCATTCGAAAGAATACTTTAAAAATGGAAAATTTGCTGAAAATTTATGGGATGCTGATGATAAAAATTTAAAACGTGCATTATGGTTTTCATTTAAAGATGGATATAAATCTTTAGCATCTAATTTAGAAAATAAGATTAATAATAAAATTAATTCGGAAATTTTAGAAAGAACAAAAAAAGCTAGTTTTGGTTTGGTTAAACCTGAGTTAATTAGTTTTATTTTTAATACAGGAATGCCTATTTTGGCAAGCAGTGAGTTTTTAAAAAATAATGGCGTTGCTAATTTAGATAGAGGTGATATTTTTAAGAAAGATTTTTCGAATTTAGAAGATGTTTTTGATTGGAATTATGTTGGAAATCGGGATTTCAAAAATATAGATAATTGGTATTACTTAGAAGGTAGAATTTTGGGGTATGCTTCTATTGCGTTAGGGAATCATTTTGGGAAATTGTTTGTTAGCAAAAATCGCAAACCAATACGATTTGTTTTATCTAAAACCTATCAAGGTGCTGCAAAAATTTTAACCAAATTTGGTTTTATATCAAATGAAACATTTGATTATATACAAGATATAAAAAGTGAAATTAAAGAATCACTTGTATTGATATTAAAAGAAAAAGATAATCCGATTTTATTTATGATGAAACAATTCTTTTTTCCAATTATTATTAATTCTGGATTAATTAGTCAGCTGGATACAGCAAATATAGAAGAAAGTATTAATAATAATAAGTTAGATGATCAACAAGTTGAAATTTTTATTGAAAAAATTCTTGTAAATATTATTGATTCTGTTGTTATGGCGGTGGGAGGTTTTGTTGGTGCTACAGTTTCTTGGTATGGTGCAGATTATGCTATGAAAGAATTTGGTCCTTTTATACCTAAAATAAAGCATGAATATAATAAATTTCAAATGGCAGGATTTTCGTCTTATTTTTCGGATTTTATGAGTTAATAAAATTTATAAAATGTGAAGTTATATTTTTTGGCGAAATGATTTAATTTTTTATTTTAAACGCGAATTTGATAACTTATAATCTCAAAAAAAGGCTATTCTACTACCCTTTGCAAAATCGGATTGAAGTATCATTTCGCATGTCTCTCATAATTTTGGTAAAGTTGGAAGTGTTTGCCAATGGCTTTTTGGTTAAACAAATTGTTTTTACAAATGATAGAAGCAGTGGCGGTGGATGTATACAGTAATGTCCAATATTTGCAAAAATTATCCTGGGGAGCGAGTTTTTGTAGATATGCAATTTATTTGTTTACAAAACAATCATCGAGGTTGCATTATTTTAAATTGATTTTTTTTGTTTTAATATGTTGTGGATCAAGATAGAAGTTTTTGTATAATTAAAGCATGTAATTTATTTGTTATATAATGTCTTAAAAGTTATAAAAGTCGTGGATATGGTACGTTTTCAATTTTGGCAACAATGATTTTTTCTTTAAGACATATGGGACAGCTTTTTTTTGCATCTATGTTTAACCATTGATAAATGCAGTCTTTATGAAAAAAATGATTATCATTGCAACTTAGAATTCCTACCTTATCTCCAGTCTTGAAAAGTTCTTGACAAATTGGACAGATTTCATTTTTGTAGTTTATCTTATCAAGAACGTTTTGAAGTTCTTTTTTTGCAATATTTTTTACTTCATCTATTGTTACAAAGGTTTGGTAAAGGGGAATGGAGCTTAGTATTTGTGATTTAATTCTTTGAATTTTTTCGGTATAATCCGAAACAACTCTTGCTGGAAGTTTTTCTGGAGTTATTCCAAGTAGTTCAGTTGATATTTTAATGATGGTATCATATAATTCATCATATTTTATTTTTTGGGGACTTGAATTAATCTCTAAATTTGAATCGTAGATAAAGTTATTGGATGTATATTGATTATATAAAGGATAAAAATAATTAATCCAGAAGGTATCATTTTCTTTCAAATAATTTTCAAAATGTTTTCGAATTTGTTTTTTAATTTCATTTCTATGAATATAATTTCTATTATCTTCACGCATAAGTTGCTTTAAAGTTTTTATAATTATTTTCTTTTTGTGTAAATACTCAGATTTTGGTATAGAATAAAGAATAGATAATTTTTCAATTAGCTGGGAAACTTTATATTCTATCTTATATTCTAATGTAATTTTTGATAATGTTTGTTTTAATTTTTTTAGATTTTTTTCTGCTATTCGTTTTAGTTTTTTTTGACTGATATATGATTTATAATTTACTTGCATGTAATTTTTAACTTCCTGCAATGTTTGATCAACTTTTAGTTGATATTCTGGTAAGAGTTTGTTTGGAAAATTTTTTGTATGTGGATTATATCCAGATGTTTTTATGCAATTAAAACAGATTTGATTTATATATTTTTGTAGTTTAGCTATGGGGATTGATTTGTGTTTTTGATTATAATCAGTATAGTTGAAGCATCCTATTAATTGGGTTGTAAATATATAATAAAGATTCATAATTAATATTAATTTTAATTTTTTCATATATTTCTCCAAATAATAAGGATATATGCAAATTGATTATATGAAATTTAGATATCAAAATTTCTTTTTGTTTCGCAAGGGTTTGAGATATTAATAAAAAAATTAAACCTATTTTAACGCGAGCTCGGGATAAAAAAAATACTCCTTTCTTTAAAAACTAGGTAAAATACCTAGAAAAAAAATTAAAGAAAGGAGCTAATATGTTAACTAACATTTTCTATGAAGTTGATAATTTTTGCAAGTTTTTTGAAGAG
>WJIY01000003.1 GCA_014730005.1 Candidatus Babelota bacterium
AAACGTCTTGAAGAAACAGTAAAAATTATAGTTTATAGTTCAATAAAAGGTCTTTGTATCAAAAAAGGCTTACAAGTTCCTTCTTCAGTTGCAACGGCAAATTTTCAGATTGTTAAAGGTATTCTAAAAAATGCTTTAATAACAGAAAAGTTTGTTGATGGCTTAAAGGTTTATACTGCGCTTGCTAAAAAATTTGGACCAAAGATAAGTCAAAAAGCTATTAAAATATTAAGAGCAAATCCGTCTTTAGTTGAACAAGAAAAAGATTTGGCTTCTGCTGCGAATAAAGTAGCTGAAAAAATGAATGCCGCAAATATACGAGGTAAACAATTTGAAGATTTTCTTGTCAAAAAACTAGGGGGCAAAGGAAGTTTTAAAGCAAAATCTGCATATTCATCACGTGAGTTTGATGGAGCTGTTGGAAATGTTTGGTATGAAGCAAAATCTGGAGAGTATTGGAATATGTTGTTATCATCAAAAAAGAAGTTAGAAGATTTTAAAGGAGACATGGGACGAGGCTTGAACGTTGCAAAGGCAAATGGTGCAATTTATGAACTTCATACAAATTCGGCTATTCCACAATGTATAAAGGATTGGCTAATTAAAAAAGGTATAAAGTTTACTGAGTGGTTATAATATTTGAAAGGATTTAATATGTCGGTATCGGCAAATATTGATATACATTTGGCCACAAAAAAATCTACTATTGAAATAATTAAAATCCTTACAGATTCTGGATGGAACATATTTCATAATGGTTATATAGAGTACTTGCCATTAGGGGATAAAGATGATTTTGATTGGCAAACTGAAAAAATTTCAATAGAACACTTGATGAAGATTTTACAGGCAAAACAAAATGCAAATGAAGTTATTGGCATAATAATGACATGGAAAGATACCGGAATAGGAGGAACATTTTTATTTTGGACAAGTGAAAAATATGAAACTTTTTCTTTAGGTATTGGGATAGAAAGACAAAAGATTGAATTGATAGATGATTATGAGATAACTAATTTCCAGTGGTATTTGCCAAAATTATTATTACCTTTGAATGCTGACTACTTTTCATTTTATGAACACATATAAATTTGTGCAGGTTAAAAATAATAATGACTTATACAAAAAAGCAATTTGGATCTGAATTAATTTAAGATTAACCTAAGTTGCGTTCTTTAACATGTACAAAAAATGGCTAAAGCTATTATAAAATTTGTGATTTTCAACTCAAAACCCTTTTTAGAAACAACATGTATTGATTTAGGTAATAATTTATGCAATAAGCTAAAAGCTGTTTCCAATTTTTTCTCTTACAGCTTCAACATTTTTAGACATTTGTTGTTTTGAATTTGAATGTTTTTGCGCAAGTAAAAGAATTTTTTCTTATTCCGAACTCACATTAATTTTATAAAAACAAGGGATTATTTTTATGAAAATATAGAAGATAAAAAAATAGTTATTCAAGATCATGGTGCTAGACATGAAAAAGGAAACCCATTTTAATGTTAGACCAATAAATAATCCCCGAACAGGAGGTGTAGAGGGTACCAAAGCGCACTATCCTTTCGGATAAATAATAAGGAAGGTAAATATGTGGTATGAATGTTTACATGATAATTTTTTTATTAAGCAATTATATAATAAAATACCAGAACTTGTTGATGTAGGTATCAATAAAATTAATCTAACCAGAGGGGGATATTATTTGTCTATTTGTTTTGATTTAGCTTATGCAGATAATCCTCCTAAAAAATGGCTTAATCATAACTACAATGTTGTAATTGTTGAAGTAGAATTTTTTTCGATAAAAAGGATAATGCTTCAAACTGAATTATATGATTATTTAAAGGGTAATATTGATATATTTTTGGATTCAAATCAACTAATCCATATGAATATATCAGGTAACATAACAGCTCAAGTAGTTGCTGTGGGTGGAACAATAAAAAAAATATCACCCTGTTTGGTTGATCCATCTTCAGCGGAATATTAAATTTTGGTTTTTGCCAAGTAGAATAAAAAAATATTTTGTTGGAAACATGTTTAAATACAAAAGTTATGCATTTATTTAAAAATTGCTGTAGGCAGTATAAATAAAAAAACTGAATTCCAATTTTGAGTTCACGAACAAAAATGTGATTTGAATTTTGTTTTGGATTTATACAATGGACATCCAATAACAGAAGCAGAATATTTAAAATTTTTGAATAGAAAATAATATAGAATGAAATTAAGAAATTAAATTGATTTAATAAAGGGGATTATTGATGTTCGAAAATATAAATTTTTATAATGATGAAATAATTTTTAATGATTTGTATAAGGATACGATTTTATTTTTAGAAGAGATGGAAATTAAGGAAAAAGATCTTTTATTTGTAAAATATCCTAGCGGATTAGTGCTTGATGTTGATTGGCATAATAGTATTTTTTTTGTTTCCATAATTCAAAATGATGACTGGGATAATCAAATTGTTAAAAGAAGGTGTAAATCTTTAAATGAATTAAAAATTGCTCTAAAAGATTGCATTTTTATTATTAAAAAAATGTCATTAAAAAGAAAATAATTAAGTGGTTATTAATTAAATGAAAGAAGCTCCAGGCTAATCTGGAGCTTCTTTCATTTAAAAGATACAAGAGTTTTACGACAAAAGCTTATGTTGAAAATATAAAAAATTTGGACCAAAGATAAGTCAAAAAGCTATTAAAATATTAAGAGCAAATCCGTCTTTAGTTGAACAAGAAAAAGATTTGGCTTCTGCTGCCAATAAAGTTGCGGAAGATATTCAGAAGGACTTAAGATCAAATCCTGGATATAAGCCGAAGGCTCCAAAAGGAATTATTAAACAATTTGAGGATTCAGTTGTTAATAGATATAAAGAACATATTTTTTCTAAAAAACATCTCAAAAATGGTATTATGAAATTAGGAAAATGTGAGGATGATATTTTGGGATATTTTAAAAAGGTTATAGAATCAGTAGATTATAAAGGGTTATTAAAACCTGGGACAAATCAAATAAAAACAAAAATCAATGGCTTTGAAGTTGAGATTAAAGTTCATATTATTGATGGAAAAGTTATAAGTTTTGATGGTTATATGGGTTATTCAGATAGAATTTGGGATAACTCTGTGACCTGGTTGTAATAAGAGGAATTAAGATGACTGATTTGATATCAAAGATCATTGAGTTAAGCAAAAAGGATGAATTGCGCAAAATCGAAAGATTAATTGAAGATAAGCTAAAAGAAGAACCTAATAATATAGGGCTATTATTAAGATTAGCTGTATTAGAAATAGATCCTCCATTCGCAGATCATGAAAAAAGTATTTTTTTTCTTCAAAAAGTTTTAGCTATAGATAATAACAATGCTATTGCTATTTTATTGTTGGCATACGTTAATTATTATTGTATTGCTGGTATTGATGAAAAATTAATGAATAAATTAAATTCCATATATACAGATGATAATGAAATTAATTCGATGTTAAAATATGTTGCCTCATGGTTTTACATAGATAAAGATTCTAAACTTGAAGAAATGTTGTTGCAAGAATCAATTAATTTTTGTGAAAGCCACGTATACAATTTAGTACACCTAGCTGAATTATATTTTAAACAGGGACGAACTCAGGAAGCTAAAGCTTTGGTTGAAAAGGCCTTGAGTAATGTAAAGAAAATATACCGTTTTGATATGGATGATGAAGTATATGATGCTACAGACGTTGATGAATTTTTAAATGAACGTATAAAAGGTATTTATTTAACAGAGTCAAATTTAAAGTTTATTAAAGAATTATTAAGGACCTCATTTTAATGTAAGACCATTAGATAATTTGAGAACAGGACATGTTCCTGGAACACAAAAGCATTATCCTTTTGTTTAGGTGAATAAAGGAATAAATATGTGGTGTAATTTTTTAGAAAATAATTTTTTTATAAAAGAATTATATAAAAAAATACCTGAATTAAATAATGTAAGAATTTCTGAGATAAATGTACATGACGAAGGACATAGAATTTCAATTGTTTTTGAATTACCTTATTATCCTGATAATCCTCCACAAAAATGGGTTAATGCAAAATATAATACCGCTTATGTTCAAATTGATTTTGATGCACTTCATAGGTTATATATAGAATATGCAAATTTATGTTCTTTAGTTGGTTATATTAACGCCAACTCTGGATAAGAAAAAAATAACCTTTCTCTAAAAAACTAGGTAAACTACCCAGAAAGAAATTTAGAGAAAGGAACAAATAATGTTGGAAACAATTTTCTACGAAGTTGACAATTTTTGCAAGCATTTTGAAC
>WJIY01000004.1 GCA_014730005.1 Candidatus Babelota bacterium
AAACTCGAAGAACAAAAAATTTTCAAACGGAAAAAATCTACAGAGCAGGTTTTAATGGATTTAAGAATTCAAAAAACATACATGAAAAATTTTCAATCATACCTGCTGGAGCAAACTATTATGCATTAGGTAAAGTCCTGTTTTTAGAATCTTTTATCTCTAGATTTGGATTGAATTTCTAATATCATATTTTCAACGTGTTTCAATCTCTCCTCCAATATCACTCTAACACTTCGAATATCAAAAAAATCTAATCCGTCAAAACTTGAATCAATATTCAAAAATAATTCATTAGTATCTGTATGTTCAATTTCTGGATAAGCATTAATTATATCATTTATCTGTTTAGCAAATTCTGTAAGTAACTTCTCGTCTATCATATGAATTCCTATAAATGTGCTATCATTAGCTTCCTTACATTTTTGCACAAATTGTTGTTGTTCTTCTTTTTTTTCAAAATCTTTTTTTTCATTGACTGAACAATTATAAGATTTATTTTTAACCAAATCCCCATGTTGAGGAACAATGGCTTCATATTTTTTTTTATTTTTAATATCTTTATTTTCTTTATTATTATTATTTTTATTGTTTGAGTAATTTTTTTCAACACTCCCGGTCTAACGCAAAAAATCTAAAGCTACTATAAATAAATTAATCGTAAGTAAAGCATCAATTGAATTTCGTTTTTTCTTTAAATATACTGGCAATATACGCACTAATGAATAAATTGCTTGCATATTTTTCCGTGCGTTTATAGAAAGATCTGTATCAGTTATATGTAATGATAAATATAAGGCTATTGCACTCTCCGTAAAAGGAATAAGATAATAACACAGAAAATCACTTGTTTGTTTATACTGCGTATTGTTTCCATTTATAATAAAATCCGTTTCTTCTGTTTTATATTTAGATTCATCATCATAAAAAGTCTTTATTAAATGAAATAGATCATAAAAAAGCCATCCCAAAGTATAATAAGCACCCTGCTTAAATGACTCAGCTGAAAATTGATTTTTATTTATTAAAAATAAAGTACCACTACTAATACGCAACCCATCAACTATAATACTATTTGTTTTTTTTCCAACAACATATAATCTAGCAATTGCAATAATAATCTCTAATATTTGTCTACAAAACGATCTATATCTTTGTTTCCAGTTTGTAGTAAAAATGGATTTAAATCCACTCCATAGATTACATAGAAATTCCCATAAACTAAGATCTTTAAAAGACAAAAATTTCGGCCAAGTTGATTTAATTATATCTTTATAATAATTAATTAATAAATAAAAAATAACTATCGTTACAATAACAGGAATTATAACTTGCAATAAAAGATTACGACTTCCAAATCTAGCTAAAGCATTTTTCCTTGCATAAAATTCTTCAGCTTCCTTATTGTTTAAAACAATATTAACTGTGCTTTCAGTAAAATATTTCTCTCCCAAAGCTGCGGCCACTTCTAATAAGTTTTTTTTTAATTTATAACAATCAACTTCATTAATAACCATTTCTTTATTTGATTCTATTTTAGAAAGTATATTTAAAGATTCTTCAATTAGCTTTCGCTTATTCAAAAGATTTTTTATATTTTCTTCTTTATTGTTCGAAATATCATTAAAATTAATATAAGGAAGGAAATTAGACTTTGTATTTATATATTCTGCAAATACATTGAAAAATAAAAAATAATATAAAAAAAATGCAATTCTCAATTGCATGAAACATGTCTTGCAGCAATCCATTTATTTAGTTCAATTTTCCATAAATTTTCTTGTTGTAAGTTTTTTATTTCCTCGTTTAAAACCGCTTGTGCAATTTCATGTGTTAATAATCTACATTCCTGACGTCTTGCGTTAATAATCATTTCCTCTGCAATAAACTTTATTGCTCTAGGCGAAAATCCAGCTAATTTTTGTGCATATGTAGATAATTTCTCTTTCACCTCAGAATGAATATCAACTTTTGCGTCTATGTTTTCATTTGCAAATCTTTGTAAATAAAAAGAAATAATCATGCTTCTTTCATTTGCCTCTGGCAAAACAAATTCAACTTTAGGTCCTATTCTATCCATAATTGCATCATCTAACTTAAAAGGATAATTCGTTGCAAAAATAAACATTAATTTTTTGTTAGATTTTTCTGGAACAAGTGCTAAAAAAGTATTTATAAAATCTTGAGCCATTTTTGTTGCATCCGGAAGCTTGCGATTTGAAAATAAAGTTTCTGCCTCATCAATAAAAATTATTAAACCCTTTTTGTCATTTTTAGCCCATTTCAAGAGTTTTCGGAGCTCCTCGTTGGCAATATTCAAATCTTTTATTTTTGCAAATTCCGTTCCTGAAGTAAATGCATAATTTAATCCAGAATTATGTGCTAATACTTTAACAAATATACTTTTTCCAGTACCTGGAGCTCCATAAAAAAGGACATTAGGAAGATTTTCATTATACATTTTTGCTGTTTTTATGCGTACTACAAGATCTAACAATCGTTTTTGTAAAATAGACGTAAATATTAAATCTGTAAGATTCATATCTAAATAATTTTTATTTGATTCAACAGATGTTTCTACAATAACTTTCGGTATTGATAAACGATTTATTAAATACGATACTCCATATTTCGCCAAATATATAAAAGAAGTTATTGTGCTTATAGCAATAACTGATTCTGGAGAAATAAGTATTTTCTTTATTTTATCCCATCTTACCGTCTCAACTTCTACTTTCGCTCCAGCCATAGCCTCAGCTTCTAATTTAGCTTTTTTACTATAAATACCACGTTTTTCCATTTCTTCTATTTCAGCAAATTTTGCTTGCAATCTTTGTTCTTGCTGTTTTTCTAACAAGCTATTAAAATTCTCCTGAATACGCTCATATGCTTCTTCCAATTTTAAATCAGCATCATTTGCCGCTTGTACAACTTTGTCATATAAAACTTGAATCTTTTCTATTGATTCCATTGCTTCAACTGCAATATTTGATGCTTTTTCTGCTTGTTCTAATGTGTGATTAGCCTTCGTTAAAGCTATATCAGATTGTTTGGCGCTAAAACAGGCAACCGTACAAGCACGATTTGAATGTCGTGCAAATTCATCTAATTTTTCATAAGCTCCATCTATACGATTGCGTAAAGTTGTAACCTGATTTTTTATTTTTTGCAAATTTTGAACTTCTTCTGATTTTTGTACTAAATAAATATTTGACAAATAAAAGAAATTAAAGATAATCAATAATACTAAAGATCTTCTTATAATTACCATTAAATCTTTCTATTATATTTTTTTTGACTTTTTTTATTTAATCATATTGCGCAAAAAACCTCAGATTTTCTATCTCACAATCTTCTTCTTGATCGTCTCTTTCTTGTAATATAGAAGAATCTGTACAAACTATTTCATCAGAATTAAGCTTTTTAATTGCTTCATCAAAGTTTTGTTCAGCGGATTTTTTATACCATTCAAACGCTTTATTTAAATTTTTTTCTACACCTAACCCTTTTTCATAACAAAGACCAAGATAAAATTGTGCCTCAGCATATCCATTTTCTGCGGCCCTTTGCCACCATTTAAATGCCATTATTTCATCCTGCCTTATGATTTTGCCAATATAATAAGAATATGCAAGCTTATGTTGAGCTTCAATATCTCCATTTTTAGCTGCAATAAAAAGTTTATTAATCGATTGATTTGCACAATTATCTTTTCTTTTGGAATTATAATCTGATTGCTTAGAACTATGGTAAGATTCTGATTGTTTATTTGATTTTTCTGTTTTTTGTTTATATTTTCTGTTAAAATCCCAGTTTTCATACGCATCATATATATTTTTTCCAATCAAATAAACAATACCAGCCGTTTGTTTAATGTTTTTTTTCCCTTCTGGGCTATTTAAATAATCAAAAATTTCAAAAAATTGCATTATTTTTTTAATTGTTTCTCTTTTTCTTGGATCAATGGCATTAGCATAAAAAATATTACAAAAAAAAATCATCAAAGATAATAACGTTATTTTTTTTGAAAAATTACAAAACATAAACTCTCTCTCCTTTTTTAAAAAAAATAAAAACAAAAAAATCTTTAAACCATTAAACAATCAATTAAATAAATTCAAATACAACAATTATTTTTAATATAAAATATTGAATTATAATTTTTTATATTTTTCATATATTGCGTGAATTTTGCAGTTTAATAAAGGCTCGAAAATCATTCTTCTGTTTAATGAATGAAGCTAATGCATCCCCAATACAAAAATTAATAAAATTAATTTTTGTATTTTTTGAAAGTTTCTTTAATTATATTAAAATATTCATCAATCTTATTTTTTAAAAAAGGAAAAAGTTATGAACCAAAAATTAATAATATTTTTGTTATCATTTTCTATATTTATTTATTTTATTTCTTTTGGATTACCATGTGGCACATTAGTTTTAATAAATTATTCGCCCCATTTAGAATTTGACTACATTCAAAACTTAAAGGTAGGCGATTATATTATAGCTTGTAACTTTAAAAATGATTGGGTAAACAATAAGCCCCATTTGTATTTTAGTAAAATACAAAAAATAAAAATAACAAAGACTAATAAATATTTTTCATTTAATCTCTCAAATTGCTGTTTTTATTTAACCGAATTTGAACGTATATATAATGCAACAAGAAAAAAATTTATTTTTTCCTCAGACATAAATTCTCAAGATGAAATATTAAATCACATAGGAAATAAAAGAAAAATTAATGCTACAAGTATTTACACTAATGATAATACTATAAACAATTATAATTTAACTCTTGAAGATTCGAATATGTTTTTTATAGGAGATTCTTCTTGTAACAGTATTCTTGTAAATAGTAAAGACAATTAAAATTTTTATTTTTTTAAAAAAACCACATAAAGCCTTTTTAAGTCAACCTTTTGAAAAATATTTCAATCAATATATTATATTAATGATTCATCATTCAAAAATTTAAACGGGGACAAATTATGCTAAAAAAACTATCTGTAACATTTTTGTTTATTTTTAACTTAAATTATGCATTTGCGATAAAAAATGATTTAAATCAACTCAATGAAAATGGTTACACGCCACTTCATGAAGCTATAATTAATGATGAAAAAATACAAAACATTGAATTATTTTTAAATGCAATCAAAGACAAAACCTCATCTTGCATAAAAATTCAAGACAATAATATGGTTGCTTCTCTTAATATTTCACCAAATCCAATTACTCGAGAAACAATTCTTGATGTTGATTATGAATACAAATTCACATCCAAAGATGAAAATGACTATTCGGAATATAATTTGAATTTGAGTAAAAAATTAAATGCCCAAGAAATAGAAGAGTTAATTGCAGAAAACCAAAAAGAATTAAAAAAAGAAAAAGACAATCAATTAACACAAATCAAATCTTTATTAAAATCTGAAGCTAAGGTAGATTTACCAGATTCTTATGGTAGAACACCTTTATGGTGGGCTTGTGAGCGCAACAATGTAAAAGTAACAGAACTTTTAATTAAAAAAGGCGCAGAAATAAACAAACAAACACCTGACGGATGGACACCTCTTCATGTTGCAGCTTGTGATGGTAATTTGGAAATTGTAGAACTATTATTAAAAAATAAAGCTTCAGTAAACATTCAAGATAATGAAGGTGAAACAGCCTTACATGTAGCTGCAAATATTGAACTCAAAGAAAAAACAGCCGATTATTTAGTAATAATCAAAGCGCTTCTTGATTCTGATGCGGATAAAAATATTAAAAATAATAATGACCAAACAGCCGTCATGATCGCTAAAGCAGCAGATGCACCAAAAGAAATCATTGACGTATTAGAAAAATAATTATTAAGAATTTTTAAAAACGCTTTTTAATTGTTCTTTATTACCATTAGCTTGCGGTATTGCAAGCATCAACAAAATACGTGCTTTTGCTGTAATTAAATCATTACCCAAAATAGCGCCCTCTTTTTGTAAAATTTTGCCTCCACCTTGATCAGCATAAATAGGTAAAACTTTTCCATGATAAACACGTGTTGTAATAACAACAGGAATATTTTGTGATAATGCATATTTAATTGCATCATACATTTTATCATTTACATTTCCAGCACCAACTGCTTCGACAACAATTCCATCAACACCAGAATCAACTGCATATTTTATAAAACTTCCATTTGAACCTGCATAATCGGAAAGAATTACAACATTTGGTAATTTATTTGGTATTTCAAATTTTTGTTTTTTAGGTCTTTCATTAAATTTTATAACTTTACCCATGTTAATATATCCAAGATAACCTCTTTCACCTGAATTAAATGTTTGAACATTTGATGTTTGAGTTTTTCTTACATCCCGTGCACCGTTTACATATTGATTTAAAGAAACCGTAACACCCCAATTTTGTGCTTCAGGTGAACAAACCTGTACAACTGCATTTAAAATATTTGCTGGACCATCGGGTGATATATCAGTTGAATCGCGCATCGCACCTACAAAAACAACAGGTTTTTCACTTTTTACAGTTAGCTCTAAAAAGTATGAACCTTCCGACATAGTATCGGTCCCATGCGTTACAACAACTCCTTTAATTTTTGAATCACTTAAAATTTCATCAACTTTTTTACTTAATTTTGCCCAAAGTTCAGGAGTCATTTGAGAGCTATCGATATTTGAAAAATTCACAACATTAATGTTTGCAATTTTGCAAAGACCAGGAACAGCTTGAATTAAATCTTTTCCCGATACTGCCGGAACAGCACCTCCAGTTTTTGGATCAAGCTTTTCTGCAATTGTTCCACCAGTTGTTACAATTGTTACAAAAGGGAGATCTTTTGATACGATCATTTTTTTAGATTCAAATTCTTTTTTTGATTTCTTTTCTTCTATTTGTTGAGTTTTATCAATTTGTTGTTCATTATATTTCTTAAAAATAATTCTTTGAACCGCAAAAAATACTATTAATCCTAAAATAAACATTCCTACTATTAAAAATGCACTTTTTTTTTATTCATTGCAATTCTCCAAACCTAATTTATTTATTATTCTTTTGGTAAACTGCCAAAATAGAAATACTTATTGCAAGAAGTTATATTAATTAAAAATGAATTCATCTGTATGAAATTTTATTGGAAATCTGTATTAAATCGCAAAGCATTTACAGCTTTTATTGTTTTAGTATCAACATACTTTATAGGTTTTATAATCTTTAATTTAACATGTCCACATCTTGCAATTATTAATAGAATTTCAAGAGATCGTCTAGGAGATCAAATAATAATATATAGCAAAGCTAAATGGCTTGCTTACAAATACAAAATACCATTCCTTTTAGTTCCTTTTGAAAAATCAAATCAGCTAAATCTTTTTTATAAAGAAAAACACTGCTCAAAATTACAATATAATCTTTACCCTATTTTATACACAATTTTTGGTAATTACGTAAAAGTTCGCACTGAAAAAGATATAACCAATGCTCTGAATAAAAACTCAAAATTACCAACGCTTTTTATTTCTAGAATTGGTACAAAATTGCAAGAACACCTTGAAACTGATATTGAATACCATAACACTGCATGGATTAATTCTATGGTCTATGAACTAATGATTCTAAACCCTGATTTTGCAAAAAATTTAAAATATATGCTGCAACCAAAAGATAAAATAGAAAAATTAACTTTGCCCAAAGATAAAATTACTGTTGCCGTACATGTACGAAAAGGAGGTGGATTTGATCCTGAACTTAAATCTACACAATATTACAATATATCTAAATATAATATAGAATACAAAGAAATATGTATTTCTAAAAACAATCCAAATAATATTAAACGAATTGTAGAAAATACAACAAAAATTGATGATAAAATTTTAGCATCAATTAAAAAAACTTTTTCTGATCAAGGTTGCCCTGAAAAATTTCCACCCGAACAATATTATGTTGAACAAATTAAAAAACTTTCTCATAGGTTTAACAATAAACCTATTTATATTCATATTTTCACCGATGACAACAATCCAAAACAAATTAAAAAAAGAATTAAAAACTCCGTTAACTTACCTAATATCAAATTTGCATACAATAAACAGAATACAAGCATTGTACAAGATTATTGTGCGATGGCAGAGTTTGATTGTTTAATAAGATCAATGTCAGGTTTTGCTTACTTATCACAACTATTAGGTAATCATAAAATTATAATATATCCAATTCACATGACATGGATTAATCCCGATATTTTAGTTGTAGATAAAATTGGAATAATTAAAAGAGATAATCAAAATTCATAAATATAAATTTAATCAACCCTTTACAAATTATTTTTCTTGTTTAACTTTTTTTGCATCTTTATCTCTTCTCAAACCCAAATAACGAGGATGTCGTAATTTATTATCCTTTGTCCATTCAGTAAAACCAACTTCTACTACTAACTTAGGTTTTACAAAATTACCATTTTTTAATTTCGGTTCATCAGAATCAAAAGGATTTTTATTAATTTTTAAATCTCTTAATTTTTTTCCAAGCATTTTTAATGTTTCTTGTGTATATCCAGTACCAACTTTCCCTGCATATTTCAATTTTCCATTTTTGTAATATCCAACTAATAATGCTCCAAAACTTTGTCGTTCACCTTGAGGTTCAGTATAACCACCAACAACCAATTCTTGTTCTTTTACACATTTAAATTTTTTCCAATCCGAAGATCTTTTATGAACATAAATGCTATCAATTTTTTTTACCATTAATCCTTCCCATCCTTTTTTACATGCCTGGTTGAAATATTGCTTGGTATTGTTGATACGATGAGTACTATATCTTAATGGATCCTTAAATTTTAATGCCTTTTTTAATATATTTTTGCGTGTAAGCAAAGATAATTTAGTTACATCAAATTTATCAAAATATAAGATATCAAAAATATAATAATAAACATGAATACCTGTTGCTATCGCTTTATCTTTACTTCCAACATGCATACGTGGTTGTAATTTTGAAAAACTAGTAACATTATCATCAAAAGCGACTACCTCTCCATCAACTATAATATTGTTGTAAGATATACTTGAAATTGCTTTTTGAATTTCCGGATAACTTGTATTTAATGATTTGTTATTACGAGAGCGTAATCTTACAGTTTTTCCATGCTTAAAGGCTAAACATCTTTCTCCATCTAATTTACGTTCATAAATCCAACTTTTATTAAAAAATAAATCATGCTCTAATTTTGCAAGCATAACATTTGTCCATTTAGGCATGTTTTTTTTATTTAATTTCTTTTGTTCTTTTTTAGATAAATATTTTTTTAATTCCATCGTTACCACTCTTTTATTTTTCCTCTTTCTCTATCTCTTTTAAAATACGTCCTGTTAAAATTGATTCATTTTCAGTTGATGTCGGATTTCGTCTAGCATCAGCATCTTCATCTTTCATTTTTATCAAAAGCCATTGATATTTTTCATCTTGTTTTCTATCTGTACGAATTAATGCATAATTACCATAAATTTTTTGAGCATCAATATTAATTTCAAATTTTCCTTGCCTGTAGCACTCTTTCATAGATAGCGGTTTGCCATTTTTTTCTCGCAAATTATTATAAGTACCAAGATCCCAAACCATAACAGTTCCCGCACCATAATTTCCTTCAGGAATTATACCTTCAAAAAGAGCGTAATCTAAAGGATGATCATCAGTAGGAATAGCAAGTCTTTTTTTACTCGGATCCGTCGATGGGCCTTTTGGAATAGCCCAAGATTTTAAAACACCATCAATTTCTATTCTAAAATCGTAATGAAGATGACTTGCATCGTGTTTTTGAATTACAAAAATTGGATGTTTAAGTTTTTTAGATTTGCTTTTTCCCAATGGTTCTGTTGATTTTATTAAATCTCTATGTTTTTTATAATCTTTTAACTTATTAGATGTTTTAGTCATATCACATCCTAAAAAAAAGATAATCAAAATAATAAAAATAAAATTTATCTTAAATTTATGATCAAGATGACAAAGTACATTTATATTATTCAAGAAACATCACATTTAATAAAAAATAATGATTTAAAAATCAACTTAATTTATAAATTCTATGCTTACCAACTTTTATAATCATACCAGAATCCCAAGCAATCTCGGCTTTAAAATCTTTAATCTCTTGATCATTGATTAAAACTGCTCCTGATTCAATCAATCTTTTTGCTTGTGATGAAGAAGAAACTGCCCCTAATATTTTGAGTAAATTTACAATCCAAATTGGATTAGAAGTTCCATTTGGTAAAACAACTTCTTTTGCTTTTGAATAATCTTTTTTTTCAAATAAAGCTTCAAAATTTTGTTGTGCCTCTTTTGCATCTTCTGATGACCAAAATTTTTTAACAATTTTATAAGCCATTTCTTTTTTAAGTTTCATTGGATGAGATAATCCAGATGCAACATCGATTTTCATTTTATCGATTTCTTTTTCTGTTTTATCCAAAAGCAAATGATAATATCTCCACATGAGTTTATCTGAAACGGACATCAATTTTCCGTAAGCCTGGGAAGCTGCCTCCCAAAGACCAACATAGTTACCCAAACTTTTGGACATTTTCTGCACACCATCAAGTCCTTCAAGAAGCGGCATAGTTAAAATAACTTGCGGTTTTTGTCCATATTGTTCTTGTAAAAATCTTCCAATTAATAAATTAAATGTTTGATCTGTACCGCCAAGTTCAACATCAGTTTCAAGTACCACAGAATCATATCCTTGCATTAATGGATATAAAAGCTCATGAAAACCAATTGCAACATTTTCTTTTAATCTTTTTTCAAAATCATCACGCTCAATAATTCTTGCTAAAGTTATTTTTGCACATAAATGTAACATATTTTCAAATGATAATTTTGATAACCATTCTGAATTGTATCGAATAGTAGTTTTTTCAATATTTAAAATTTTTCCAACTTGATTTAGATAGGTTTCAGAATTTTTTTTAATTTCATCAGCAGTTAATGGGGGCCGCGTTTTTGATCTGCCTGTTGGATCACCAATTCTTGCAGTAAAATCACCAATCAAAAAAATAATTTCATGGCCTAAATCTTGAAATTGCTTTAATTTACTCAAAACAACTGCATGACCCAAATGTAAATCTGGCGCAGTTGGATCCATACCTAATTTTATTTTTAATTTTTTACCACTTTTCAGTTTTTCTTTTAATTTATCTTCTGGAACTATTTGACTTGTTCCTCTACGCAATATCTCAAAACTCTTTTTAATATCTTGTTCCATAAAAAAAATCTCTTGAATTTATAAAACCAAATTTTTTAGAAAATCATACACCCCTAATATTACCTGGATCAATAAAGCTCTTGTTACAGGTAATAAAAATATCAATAATAAAATAAATAATGAATATCGATATAAAAACATCAAAACCTTTGGAAATCTTTTATAAAGTAAAGCAAAAATGAAATGACTACCATCTAAAGGTGGAATTGGTAATAAATTAAAGGTTCCCAACATTACATTTATATATGCAGTTGCTTCCAAAATTTGCATAAAAGTTACAAATATTACTTTTGATAAAGTCAAAAATGAAATAAATTTCATAAAAATAAAAGCTATGATTGCTACAATAAAATTAGCTGTAGGCCCCGCTAAACCAGTCAAAATAGAATAAAAACGTGGATGTTTAAAATTCTCAATATTAAAAGGAACAGGTCGTGCCCATCCTATTCTGAAAAGTAAAAGAAAAACCGTACCTAAAAAATCTAAATGTGCAAATGGATTTAATGTCATTCTTCCTTGTCTTTTGGCTGTATCATCACCAAGAAGATATGCTACAAAAGCATGTGCAAACTCATGAAACGATAAAGCTATTAAAAACGCAGGAAAAATTATAATTATACCTGCTAAAAAGCTTAAAAACTGATTACCTTCCATTTCGCTCCTAAATAGTTAAAAAATTAAATAACTAAAAACAAAAGAAATTTTTTAACTAAAATGCTTAAAATAAATAAAATTCTAAAAAATATATCGCTTATTACCGGAATAAAGAATAATATAAGCAGAATAAATAAAGAAAATCTTTCTAATATTTCAATAAAATGATGCATATAAACTGGTAAAATAACTTTTAATAATCGTCCACCATCAAAAGGTGGAATTGGAAGCAAATCTATAACTCCAAAAAAAACAGCCAATTCTATTATCATGCGAAAAATTTCGGCCAAAGTGATAATTATATAATCAGGTAAAAGATTATATGGTAAATATGCTATGAAATATAAAAAAATTAATGCCAAAATAAAATTACCAATTGAACCAGCAATGGTTGTAAAAATTATTCCTAAATTATAATGTCTAAAGTTATTCTCATTAATTGGAACGTTGTATGTCCATCTAGCGCCAGTTAAAATTAAAAGAATAAATAAATAAGCCTTCGGAACAACTCCGATTAATAATCCCCCAAGGAAAAATAAAAAAAATAGCATTACAAGTAAACCAATAAAATCAATATGAACTAATGGATTTAACGTTAAAAAACCATCATGATAAGCAGTATCATCTCCCATTAATTTTGCAAATAACGCTTTGAAAAAACCTCTAAATGTGAATACTAATAAAAATGCAGGTAATAGTATCGCAAATTCACTTAACAAGCTCATAATCTGATCAGTTATTGTAAGCATAAAAATCTTTCAATTTTATTCTAATTATTAACAATAAATATATTATAAGAAAGATTAAAACAGTTTATATTAATGGTCAAATAGGCAAACAAATAGATTGTTTTTACTGTTCAGTATACTAAATAATATTGCAACTAGACATATTTCACATTTACAATTAAAATTTTACACAAGACTATTTCATTAAGGAGAATTTTAAAAAACAAGGAGATGTCTATGAGGAAGAAAAAAAAAGGAATTCTTAAAAAAAATAGTAATTCACATCCTAAAATTAAACTTTCAGAAAACTCCCTTCAAAATATTTTTATATACAAAATCCTCCCACCTTCGTTATTATTTTTACTCACATCTATATTTTATTGGCCTTCTCTTAAATATCCTTTTCAATTCGATGATCTTGCAAATATAACCAAAAAATTTGCAATTCGTTTTGATAATCCATTATATCGTTGGTGGCACAATTCCAGATGGATGGGCGATTGGTTAAATAGAATGAACTATCAACTTGGTCAATTTGATCCATTTTATTATCGAATATTTAACTTGTTTATTCATATATGTACAGGATTAATTCTATTTTATTTAATATTAAGCCTATGTAAATTTTTAAAATCTCATCCTTTTTTCTACAATAATGCAACATTAATAGCATTTACAACTTCGGCACTCTTTTTGTTTCATCCAGTTCAAACACAAACAGTTTCATATGTAATTCAAGGAAGATTAGAAGGTCTTGCAACATTATTTGTAGTTGTAACATTATTTCTCTTTATAAAAACTTTTAGTACTAAAAATAAAATATTAAAACCAATTCTTTTAGTATCAACAATTGTTATCGCACTTCTATCATGTGGCACAAAAGAAATTGTAGTTGTAACTCCATTTTTACTTTTACTTATTGATTGGTTTTTTTTATCACAAGAAAATTGGAATTCTTTTAAAACAAGAATCGGATTCCACGCAATATTTTTCATTACGTTTTTTGTTATATTTGTTCATTATTTAAGCCCAGAGTTTTTTACACGAGCTGTTACATTTAAAACTTCAACTTCCAATAACCGTGGTAATATTCTTACTAAAAGTGCTTATGATACAATAACTCCGTATCCATTTTTAATATCAGAATTTAAAGTGATTCTACATTATCTTTTAATATTCTTGTGGCCATTTAATATAAGTGTAGAATATGATTGGAAACTATCTGAAAGTTTTTTTTCATTCGATTCTTTTTTCCCATTTATTATTCTTATAACAATAATAGCCCTTTGTATTTATGCTGTAGTTAAAAAAAAATACAGCTATATATCTTTTGGTTTTTTTTGGTTTTTTATATCTATCGCGCCCAGATCTTCTATAATTCCTTCTCCTGAATTAATCTGTGATTATAAAACTTATTTAGCTTCAATAGGATGGTTATTTGTCTTGTCGGTTGCATTAATTCATTTAATAAAATTCGCTTTTGAAAAAATTCATCAAATTCCTTCATTCATGCATGGATATTTTACCCAACTAATTTTGATAACGGTTCTACTTTCAGGTTTTGGGATTGGAACAACAAATCGCAATATTATTTGGAGCTCAGCTGCAGCATTTTGGAAAGATATTGTAAATAAAGCACCAACAAAAGCTCGTGGCCATAACAACTTAGGTGTAGCTTTATCAGAAGAAGGAAAAACAGATGAGGCAATTATTCATTACAAAAAAGCAATTCAACTTGATAGAAATTATGCAGATCCTTTAAGCAATCTAGCCGTAGCATATTCAATGAAAGGCGAAATTGATAATGCAATTGCTGCACTTAAAGGCGCAATTCATATCTTTCCAACATATGCAGAAGCATACAATAACCTCGGCACTCTTCTTTTGAAAAAACAAAATTATGAAGATGCAGAAAAAATGCTTAATGCAGCACTAGAAATTCGACCTTATTATGGTAAAGCATTTTATAATTTAGGTAGACTATATGCTGAAAAAAATGATCTCCAAACAGCATGGACTTACTTTAAAAAAGCTACTGAAGGCGATCTTGATATCGCAGAAGGATTTTTTACATTAGGTCAAGTAAGCATTAGAATTCAAAAATTTGATGAAGCAGTACAAGCATTTGAAAAGGTAATTCAAAAAGGAGTCCAAACACCTCAAGTTTTATTTGGTTTAGCCAATTCTTACTACATGACACAAAATTTTGATAAAGCTCAAGCAGTTTATGAAAAATTAGTACAATTAGAACCATTAAATTCAAAATATTTATATAATTTAGCCGAAACTTTATTTTCCAAAAATGAAATTCAAGCCGCACTTAATTTATTTAAAAAAGTAACTACTATGCCTGAAGCTCTAGCACAAGCACACTTGAGAATTGTCACATGTTATGAACAATTAAATCAAATCGATGATGCAAAAAATTACCTTACAGAACTTACCAAAGTTGATGCACCAGATGAGTTTAAAGATTCAGTGAAAAAAGAACTTGCCCGCCTTGAATTTCAAAGTAAAGTCAATCAAGGACAAGGAAGTGTTAAAATGAGTGATCTTCAAAAATATGTCAAAACCGCAGCCCCTAAAAAACAAACCCAGGATTTAAAAACAGCTTAAAAAACTTATTTAAATCATCTTTCACCAAAAGTTTATTCATAAAATAAAAATAAAAGGAGTAGTATGTGTAAAAATCACTCCTATAAAATTTTAAAAATAATAACTCCAATAATTCTCTGTTTGATAACAATTACATTTTATTTACCAACATTATGGTACAATTTTATTTACGATGATTTACCAACAATCATAAAAAACATCCACATTATTAAACAGGGAAATATTTTTGATCAACTATTTGCAAATAATAGATGGATATCAAGAATAATAAATAGAATACTTTATAACTTTTGGCAAACTACTCCTTTTGTATATCGAATAATCAATTTATCCTTACATTTAATTTCCGGAATTTTAATATTTTTTATATTATTAAATGTTTTAAGCAATATAAAAAAACAAAATTTTATAAAAAATAATGCATATCTAATTAGCACTTTAACTACTGGATTATTTTTACTTCACCCCGTTCAAACACAAACTGTTCCTTTTATAACTCAAATGCAATTGGAAGGAACAGTTGTTTTATTTACATTTATAATTATATTTTTATTCTTACATGCAACAAAAACAAAAAACCTATTCCTTAAAATGTTTCTATATGCAACAGCATATTTTTTAACTTATATTGCAGCAGGAACCAAAGAAATTATTATTGTTCTCCCTTTATTAATATCATTATTTGATTGGTTTTTTATTGCCCAAGGTAATTGGAAGTTTTTTTTAAAGCGAATTCCATTACATGCGTTATTCTTTGTTATATTAACCATTTCGTTAGCAAGATTAAACTGGAGCATAACAAAACATATACCAAATAAAACAACTGCTATAGTAAACAACAGAGGAAATATTTTAACTCAAATGCCAAAAGAAAAAATTACTCCTATTTCATTCTTCATATCTCAATTTCAAGTAATTTTACATTATATAACAATTTACTTTTGGCCATTAAATCTTTGTTTAGATTACGAAATGAAAATTCCTTCAAATTTTTGGCATCATACTTGTATAATTCCCTTTTTAATACTTCTAACAATTTTATTAATAGGTTTAACATTATTTCTTAAAGATAATATTAATATAATCAGTTTTTGCATCGCATGGTTTTTTATATCTGTTTTGCCTCGCTCATCTTTTTATCCATCAACAGAACTTGTTTGTGACTACAAAACATATATCTCATCCTTTTCAATTTTATTATTAATATCAATATTTTTATTAATTATTGCACAAATGGCATACCAAATCATTGGAAAAAAAATACATTTAAAAAAATATTTCAATTATCAATTTGGAATCATTTCATTGATCATCTTAATATCTGGATATGCAACAAAAACAAGAAATGCTATTTGGAGTAACGAACTTTTATTTTGGGAAGATGTAGTAAAAAAAAATCCAAATAAAGCACGTGGCTATAATAATTATGCTGTAGCGCTTTCAGAATCAGGTCAGCATAAAGCTGCAATGGCAAACTACAAAAAATCATCCCAGCTCGATCCAACATATGCTGAACCTGTAATCAATTTAGCATTTAATTATCAAATACGTGGAGATAAAAAACGAGCAATGGAATATTATAAAAAAGCATTAAATTTAAATGAACTACATCCGGAGATGTATCATAATTTAGGAGTTTTACACCTGCAAAATAAGTCATTAACACAAGCCGAGATTTGTTTTAAAACAGCTATAAAATTAAAACCTTACTATACAAAATCACATGGTTGTCTTGCATATATTTACCAACAACATAATAATTTA
The DNA here is from genome assembly GCA_014730005.1 of Candidatus Babelota bacterium. GTDB lineage: Bacteria > Babelota > Babeliae > Babelales > UASB340 > WJIY01. The sequence goes on from WJIY01000004.1 coordinate 17,035, forward strand.
GAAAAAGCATTTTATCATTATTATCAAGCAATAGAAGGAGATTTTCCTAATCTAGAACATCTATATCAATTTGCATCAACAGGAATAAAATTAAATAAATATAATCTAGCAATTCAAGGTCTAGAAAAAATAAAAACTAAAAACTCAAATTATAAAGACACCCTTTTTCTTCTTGCCAGTTGTTATTATCAAAATAAAAATTACTTAAAAGCTGCTGAAAATTTTGGATCTTTTTACAAACAAAATCCAAATCAATTAACCATCGCATATAATTATGCACAAGCTCTTTTAAATTTGAACAATTTTAAAGCCGCTAAACCTTTATTTGAAAAATGCAAAAATACTAACTTAGAAAAATTTCCTTACTCTATTTTGCATTATGCTAAATGTTTGGTGATGCTAGGAAATAAAAAACAAGCTATTTATGAACTTAAAAATTTTATAAATACAACCACAAATGTAAAATTAAAAAATGACAGTGAAATTTTTTTAAAAGAAATTGTTTAAATCAAATAGTCTAAGCTCCTTATAATTTTTAGGCCACTTGATTTAAAATAAAAAATTATTTCTTACAATTAATATCTTTTAAAATTCACTTAAAAAAAGCTTCCTTTTCAGCTGGAATATTATAATCTGGTTTATACTCAAAACCAAAAAACTTTTTCAAAAATACGTTATATTCATTTCTTTTATTTGGATCGGATAAAATTTCATTTGCCATATTTAAAATTCTAAATTCTTCTGAAGTATTTTTATCCAAATTTTTATCGGAATGAATTTTACGGGTTAAGTTTATATAGATACTCTTAATATTTTTTTCAGATGCATTTTACATCTATTCCTAAAATATCATAATACGTTACCCCACTAAAATTGGCATACGAAAGGTTAATTGATTTAATGATTTCATCACATAACTTAAATATTTTTTCCTTAGAATTATATACTAAACAATTTAATCCAAAATAAAATAATCCAAATCCACCTTTAACAGATAAACCTAAACTATTATTATCAATACAGTTTGCAAAAAATTTACAAGCAAAACTCATATCAGAATCCATAAGCTTAAAGTAATTTTTTCTAAAATCACCCAATTTTGCTTTTTCTAAGGCAAACTTAATTGAAAAAACCCGAATCACCAATTAAACATGCATATTTTAATATAGATAAAATTATTCTTTTTTCTTTGCTATGAATTACATCTTTATTTTTCTTATTCTTTTCTAACCTTTTATTAGGCACTTTTGGAAAAGCAAAGATCCAATAATTGTTCCTATTTTATAAATAACATACAAAGAATACAAATATTCACATGTAACCAATTGCTCTTTATTATTATAAAATTTCAAACCTGTATTACTTAAATCCATTAATAAATATATTAAATAACGCGAGCTCGGGATAAAAAAATACTCCTTTCTTTAAAAACTAGGTAAAAATACCTAGAAAAAAAATTAAAGAAAGGAGCTAATATGTTAACTAACATTTTCTATGAAGTTGATAATTTTTGCAAGTTTTTTGAAGAGGAAATGAAATATAAATCAGTTCCAAAATTACACAAAAGAAATCGAAAACGTGCTTTATGTTCAAGCGAAATCATAACAA
>WJIY01000027.1 GCA_014730005.1 Candidatus Babelota bacterium
TTAATGTAATAATCCCTGAGACAAGTTGATCATTTTTATACAATGATTCGTTTTGCAAAAGACTTGATCGAAATATAGGTAAATTTGAAAGACATTGGATTGCTGCATTAAAATAACAATTAGATTCTGTATTTCCTAATCAAGCATTTTTATGATTTTCTTCATTTACTTTTGTCCTTTTTCTTGATGCTTGATCTTGCTGTTTCAATCCAGCTTGACTAGCTGTTCTTTTTTGTCCCAGTGGATTTGATTTAACCCCAATATTTGTACTAAATAAAATTGCTAATAAAATAGGTAAAAAAAAATTGTGCCTTTTCATCATGATAACCTCCAATTATCTTAATCCAAAAGTATGCAACTTACTTTAAAAAAGCAACTATAACCAATGAGCTATACAGTAATTAAAATGTTTCAAATAAACTTATTTAAAAAATGAATTTAATTAAAACAATCTCTATTTGAATTAAAATTAAAGGTCAAAAGAATACCTGTCAAAAGGGTAAAACTGATTTTTATATAAATAGATTTTTTTTGAACTTTTTGAGAATTTAGCAATTAAAAAAGACTATTTTTCATATAAAAAACACCCTTTCTTTTGTATACAAATTATTACAAAATTTAACTCAAATTAATTCCAAGAGAATTTACAACTGTTTTAATATTTTGTAGATTAATGTCATAATTTATATGGCCATTCAGGAACATGTCAACTAAGGACCGCTAGTTTTTTTCCTAAAGCTTTAGTTGACAGGTCATTTTTTAAAAATTTTGTATTAAATTTCTTTTTCACTATATTATTTTATTATCTCAAATGATTAGATTAATTTTTTTGCTCAAAAAAACTTTAATTACTCAACTTACTCAATTCTTTTGATTTTTGTTTTGCTTGCTCTAAATCTTTCAAAGCAGCTTTGTTATAAAAATCTAAAGCCTTTTTTAAATCCTTTTCTACTCCCCAACCTTTTTCATAACAACAGCCAACATTAAATAATGCTGTTTCATTTACTTCTTGTTCTGCCGCTTGAATATAAAATTTAAATGCCATTTCCAAATTTTGTTTTACCCCGGTTCCAGATAAATAGCAATCTCCAACCTTAAGTAATGCTACATCAAATCCTCGTGCTGCAGCTATGCTATAAATTTTAAAAGCTTGTTCAAAATTCCTTTCAACAAACATTCCATCCATATAAATATCTCCAAGCAAAGTTTGTCCAGCGGCAATTCCATAATCTGCAGCTTGTTTAATTAATTTTAAACCTAATTCACAATCTTGTTGTATACCAATACCATGCAAATAACAATGTCCAACCCTTTCCAAGGAATCGTTACATCCTTGTTCCAAGGCTTGAGTATAAAGTTGAAAAGCTTTTTGTTTGTCAACTTTTACATGTAATCCATTTTCAAAACAAATACCTAAATTATGTTTTACTGAGGCAATATTCTCCTTTTCCGCCTGAAAAAACAACTGAACAGCTTTTTTATAATCTCGCTTTACACCCCAACCAAGCAAATAATAAATCCCTAAATTACATAATCCCTTTGCAAAACCTTGATTTGCCGATTTAAAAGTCCATTTGAAACTTTCTTTTACATCTTTTATAATCCCAATTCTTGGATTATAATATCGTCCTAGCTCATATTGTGCTTGTGCATCTCCATTTTCAGCAGCGTCTAAAATAGATTCAAATTCTTGATTGCTCATAGAAAATAAACCATTAAAAATTAAACCAACCAAAAACACAATCAAGATTATTTTTTTTGAAAAACAATAAAACATAAAAAACTTTCTTATTTTATTTACACTAAGCGCATGATATTAAGTAGATTTATTAATTTTAATATAAATTTAATAAATTTATGGATGCATTTTATATTATTTTAATAATATTTATACTTATATTTAGTTTAATAAAGCCATTTTTAAATGCACCAACAATAATATTTGGAGTTATACAAAAAGTGTTTAAAAACAAAAAATTAATCCTAATCGTTTTATATTTTTTTTTAATTACTAATATTTTTTCAGTAAGTTTTTTAAAACGATTAACAAATACATTTCAGGGACCAGCAACATATATTTTACGAAACTCAAAAGAAATTAAAAAGCAAATAACAGAACCTTATTTCTGGCTTACAAATAACAAATCTAATAGTTTAAATTTTTCTGCTTATCATGAAGCTGGTCATACTCTCGTAGGATACAAATTAGGTTTTGACATAATTAAGACGTCAGTTTTTAAAGATAAAATTATTCCTTATATTTATATAGGAGAAACAATTATTGATTTTAAGTCATCAGAAACTAATTTTTATAAACTAATAAATACATTAGATGAAGAAACCTTAAAAAATATTATTTGTGTACTTTTAGCTGGCGGTATTGCAACAGAAATAGTGTATGGAAATGATTACGGAATAACGCAAGATAATAAAATGATTAATACTATTGGATCAAAATTGATCGAAAAAAATAATAATAAATCTTTATTAGATAAGTTTTTTTATTATACAAAAAATTTAAGTTATATTTCTAAAGCTGATTTTTTAGAAAATATAAAAAAAATAACGAAAAAAAGTTATACTAAAACAAAAAATCTAATTATTGAAAATAGAAAAACCTTAGACCAATTATGTGAACAACTAAAAAACAACCCCCAAAAAACTTTAAATGAATCGCAAATTAAAGAAATCATTGATGGTAAAATGGACAACATTTAATAAAAAAAGATTAGACATTAATACCTAGTCTTTTTTTATTAAATTAACTTGAACTTGCATTAAATTATAAATTTTACTTGTTGAGATTTATTCAGACTTTCAACTAATCTCAAATTTAATTTAGAAACAAAATTATCTTTGGCAACAAAAATTATTTTTGAAATTTTTTCATTAGGTCTAATTTTAATTATTTCATGGGGATAAAGTGCTTTTGTTGCCATATCTTTATCAAGATCCTTATTGTAATTTTTAGATGAAACACCATCTATAGCAGCTCCAATAAAACAAGGCCAAACAAAAAGCCCTAATATGCTCCAACCAACAACCCTTAAAGAAGTTTTTTTATGTAACATTTTCGCAACAGCATCAGGATTTTTCATTTTTAAATCAATATCATCTGACTTAAAAATATATTTTTTGTCAGTTTTATTTTTTATATTCAAGATTACTGGCTGAATTCCTTTTTTATTAAACTCTGTGCTACTATCTCGACCAAAAATTTCTCGCACTTCATGTTCCGTTAATATTTTTTTACTTACTTGAATATTGTCAACAGTATATTCTTCTCCCTCCATTTTAGGCAACGACCTTGAATCATATTTTGCACAACCAGTTAAACTAAGTAAAAATAAAAGTGATAACATTTTTAATCTTTGTTTTGCATTCTCCATTAAAAACCTAAAATCCCAAAAAAAATTAACATATTGAATATATTTTAGTAATAATAATATAGACTATAATAATATTGACTATCTTAAATTATCATCCCCAAAAAAAACCGAAGTCTTCTAAATTTTTTTGATATAAATATATTAATATAATAATTTGACTTTTGCAAAAGGTACAAATACATAAATTACTCCACATGCAAAAATTCAATATGAATTTAAACAGTTTGTGTTTATTATATAATAAATTAACATTTGACATATATATTTCAGACCATATCAAAATAAAATCATTTCATGAAAAATATAGCCATTTAAACTATCAATATTTATTAGTCCCCTTTCTACATAATTACCAAAAAGTTTCTCTTTTTCTTCTCTAAAAACCTCAAAACTAACATTAAAAGCTGGGTTTATGCCCCCAATTCTGCACATAAACCTTGAATTAATAGGCCATAGAAGTATAATAATAGTGGAAATAAATATAATAACGTTATTGGAACGGGGGAAATATGAAAAAAAAATTTATTATCTTTACTTTTCTTTTGTTATTTATAAATAGTTCATATACATCAGATGAACAAGATGAAAATCAAGACATAAATATAGAAATCATAGAACTTTCGGAAAAAACAAATCATTTAAAAACAATGTTTGATTCAGCCTCTCAAGCATGTATTTCATCTGCTCATTATTCAAAATTAATCTTATATAAATTTGGTGAGATATTTCAATTTATAGTTGATAAAGCAGATAAATTAACATCTAAAAAATTTATTATAGCGATATTCTTCTCTGTTGGCCCACTTGTATCTGTTTATTGTAAATTTTTCGATCCAGAACCATTAAAAATATTAATTAATAAATTTTTTAGTACAACAACTGAAAATGCAATAAAAATTGGAGCACCTGCAGCTCAAGGGGTTGCTGAAGGAACATTGAATGGAATATTAAATAACAAAGCTTCAATAGCTAAACTTGTTGCACTTGGAACTGGAGTAAATATAATTTATAGTGTTTTGAACAGTATAATAATCAAAACGGGTTCAGCAGCTGGACCATATATTACTACCCAAATAGGATACGGATTATTATCTGTTTCCTCATTTATTTTAACTAAAGTGTTTAATCCAGTAGTTGTTTTGACATAAAAAACATATTTTTGTATAATAAAAATACTCATGCTATTATTTTAATAACAAAAAATTTACGCTATTTAATAATCCTACGCTTCCATTCATCTTGAGCTTGTCAAAAAACGAATAATCAGTTTTTAACCTTCGGATAAATTATAAAATGATAAAAAAATTTTTAATTTATTTTGTTTTTATTACATTAACTTTTCAAAATAATATTTTTGCCTTTAAGCAAGAAGATTTAGAAAAAATCAAAAAAAGAAATGAATGGACATTCTTTTTGGATTGGGGAGATGCCAAAATAAATTATGCAGATTTAACATATGCAGATTTAACTTATTGGGATCTTACATATATTGATTTTAGCTTGTCTAATTTTATATTAGCAGATCTAAGATGTGCTGATCTCAGAGTAAGTAATTTTAGTATGTGTGATCTTTATATGAGCAACTTGTCAACTGCAATAACCTTATTTTGTTCTACTGTTTTTCAGAAGGCCAATCTTGAGGAAGCCGATCTTGAGGATACTTGTCTTGAAGATAGCGACTTTACAGATGCTAATCTGACAAAAGCAAATTTGAAAAAATCAAATCTAAGTCAAGCAAATTTTACAAATGCAACACTTAATTATACAAAGTTATATGGAGCAAAAATTGAAGGTGCAATTGTCAAAGGTGCTAGTTTTAAGTGTGCTTTAGGATTAACAAATGAACAAAAAAAATATTTGCGTGAAAATGGCGCTATTAATATCCCAATCGATGTTGAGTATCAAATTGATGATTCTAAAATTGGACATGAAGTAGAAGAATTAACTTTAAAAAATATATTTGTAAAGCCATTAATTAAATGGTATAACAGTTTCTGTAAAAACAAATCTATTGGAACTCAAACTGAAAATAATACAAATTTACAATCTTAATGTTTTGTTCAAACATTAATCTTTAAAATAATGCCTCTTCTGAATAAAAAATCATATCATTTTATTCAAATATCAATCTTTTTTTTAAAAAAAAGATTGTTTAACTCAACTAACAATATCTTATTTTTCTATAGTAATTATCCTCTTCCCGTTAGTACTATCCACGCATTAAAGCTTTTAGTGAAGAAATAAAGAAGTCCATAATAACATTAACGCGAGCTCGGGATAAAAAAATACTCCTTTCTTCAAAAACTAGGTAAAATACCTAGAAAAAAATTAAAGAAAAGAGCTAATATGTTAACTAACATTTTCTATGAAGTTGATAATTTTTGCAAGTTTTTTGAAGAGGAAATGAAATATAAATCAGTTCCAAAATTACACAAAAGAAATCGAAAACGTGCTTTATGTTCAAGCGAAATCATAACAA
>WJIY01000028.1 GCA_014730005.1 Candidatus Babelota bacterium
CTAGACAAAATTATTGCAAAAACATATTTTATTATTGGTTTTGTAATTAGTTCTAATTGAAACATGTTGGCCATCTGAGTTCTCCTTTTTTAATGTTTTTGTTTTTAAATAGGATCGCTCAGATGGCTTTTTTTGTTAATAAAAATCTAAACTTTTTTTACTTTGGGCAAAGTCCTGTCATAAAAATGTCTTATAGAAAATATATTAAACAAACACCCCAACAAAAAGACTCATGTCATATCAAAAATTTTTTAATCTTAATAAAAAAAGAGCAGTTTCCTGCTCCAAAAAAAATATAACTATTTAAAACTAATTATTTATTTGGTTTAAGTTTAATTTTGATATCCTCTTCTAAATGTTTAAACCCCATTTTAATCAATTTGCTTACAACTTCTTGAGCCTGAAGCTCTGTAAGATTTAATTTGGCATTGTTTAAATATTGCTCATGTAATTGATCAAATAAACCATGTAATTCTATAGCAACTTTATTTTTATGTTTTGGCCAATTTTTTGAAAATTTAGTCAGTAAATCTAAATTAATTTTAATATTCTTACTTAAAGTTTTTTGTCCAAAATATAATGCACGGATTAAAATATAAGTAAAAGCAGAAATAATTGAAGGAATAGCAATAACCGAAATTTGCTTATCTTTAAAATTTTCATTTATCAACTGAGAAAAAGGGATTGATACATCATTATACCAATTTTTAAAATATTCACTAGTAGGTCCATAAAGAAATAATCCCAATAATATAAATAACGGAACAACCATTGAACCTTCTTTTGTTAATCTTTTGATAAATAAATGCTTTTGTTTTTCAAGAAAATTTTTGTTTTGCAACATAAATTCTTGTAAAAAATAATCTAAATTCAAAACTTGGTCTTCAATAGTTAATGATTTCTCAATATCTAAATCTGTAACTACTTCTTGATCATTTTTTTCATTTTCAATATTACAAACTTCTTCTTGAATATTATAAATTTCTTCTTGAGTAGTTTTTTCTTGAGTTAAAATAAAAGCATTCAAAGAAAATAATGTTATAAAAAATACAATTATTTTTTTATTCCTCATCTCCTCTTCCTCTCTCCTTTTTAATTTAAATAAATATTAAGAAACAATACTTAATTTTTTCTTCACATCATTTATATAAAATTTCATAACATTACGTAAAACCTTTTGTGCTTCTTGCTCAGTTATCATCAATTTTTTCTTTTTCAAATACTGTTGGTGTAACGTTTCAAATGTTTTATGAAACTCACTTGGAATATGTTCTTTGTAATTTCTCCATAACTTAGCTATATCTGTCAATAAATTAAGACTTAAGGCTGATTGATCATTACTCCCACTTTGTGCAAAAGCATATGATGATCTTACTAAAAAATAAGAAACAAAACTAAAAACAACACCGGCTTCTGGTTCTCTTATTATTACTTCAGGTACTTTTTTTAGGGCACTATATAAACGTTCTAATACATTTTTTATATTAATCTCAGATTTATTTTCAACTGATCTATTTAAACTACATAAAAAGGCAACTATTAAAATAAACAAACCTGACCATACCAAAAGCCCAACTTCCCTCGTTACAATTCGTACTATTTTGCGAGCTAAGCTTTCTTTTTTTATAATATTTGCATTGAAATATTTTTCTAATAATAACTCAAAACTTTCAATTTTCTGCAAATTATCATTTAATTTAATTTCTTTAACATCTTGAAATTCATCTTTTATATTAATTTGATCTTCTGCAAAAACAGAATTAAAACAAAACAATCCTATAAATAAAATTGAGTTAATAAAAAAAAATTTGATTTTCATAAATAAAAACCTTTCTTTTTTGCAAGTAAATAAAAAATGACAAGTATATTTTTATATTTTATTTTTTAAATATAGTCAAATCAAAAATATAAAAACTAACATTTAAATTAAATTAGCCCAGGGGGTCGCCCGATCCCCTGGGCTAATTTAATTTAAATGTTGCACAATATTACTTTTATAAAATACTTTTGAATTTTTCAAAAACTTGCTTTCTGGAAAGTCCAGCAATATTTAAAGTTTCAATTTCAAAACCATTTGATTTATAAAAATCTAATAGTTCTTTTTCATTTTTATTATAAACATTCAATCTTTCTCTAACAACTTCTTCTTTATCATCAGCCCTGGAAATTAATTTACTACCACATTTTTTACAAATTCCATCCTGTACTTCTGGCATTGAAATATGATACACAGCTTGACAAGCTTTATTTTCACAAACTCTTCTGCCCGCTAATCGAGAAACAATTTCTTCTTCAGATAAATCAATTTTAATAATTCTAAATTTATATTCAGGCATATTTTCCTTTAAATACTGCGCAAATATTCTAGCTTGCCCCTTTGTTCTTGGAAAACCATCAAGAATCAATGGTTTATCAGGATCTGCATTTTGTTTTATCCAATCAGTAAGCATTCCTGTTATTAATTCATCTGGAACTAATTTGCCCGCTTTTATTATTTTTTCAATTTCTTTTCCGACTTCTGTTTGTTCTGCAATATTTTTTCTGCAAAGATCACCCGTTGAAATAACTTGAAAACCTAATTTATTAACAGCTTGTTCTGCTAATGTTCCCTTTCCACAACCTGGAGCTCCAAAAAACGTAAAAATAACTTTTTCTTGTTTCATATCATTTGCCTTATAATATTTTGTATATAAAAAAATTGTACTTACAACTACTATAGTAAAAATAATATATCCTATAATCTTATTCATAAAATTGGACCTCTTAAATAAAAAAGAAAAATTTTAGGTTTTCAGAGATAGAAATATACAAAAAAAGTCTCTGTATAACCCCAAAACACACACTAATAGTTATAATAAAATATTATAATTGAGTCAAAACCAACTAATTTCTATAAATTAATTGGTAGCTTTCTTTTATAAATTTATGTTATTAAATAAAACAATATAAATAAAAAATCCGGAGAAAATAAATGCTTAAAAAAATTAATATTCCATTAACTGTCCCTAAAAATAAAAAAGATCTTTTCATGCAAAATTATAAAAAAGCAACAAAAAATTCTGACAAACTATTTCTCTTTGCAGGTGACCAAAAAATAGAACATTTGAATAAAGATTTTTATGGACCAGATATTGCAAAAGAAGATAATGATCCAAAACATATGTTCCAAATTGCAAGTAAATCACCTATTGGCGTTTTTGCAACCCAGCTAGGCTTGATAGCACAATATGGATCAAATTTTAAAAATATAAATTATATTATAAAACTTAATTCAAAAACTGATTTGGTTTCTGTAAAACAATCCGAACCTATCAGCTCACTTTTAAATAATATTGACGATGTAATCAAATTTAAAAAAGATTCAAATTTACCAATATTAGGAATTGGTTACACAATTTATTTAGGAAGTGAACATGAATCACAAATGCTAAGCGAAGCATCTAAAATTATTTTTCAAGCACATCAAAATGGATTATTAACCATCTTATGGATGTATCCTCGCGGAAAAGCTGTAAAAAATGATCATGATGCTAATTTAATAGCAGGAGCAACTGGGGTTGCATCTTCTCTTGGTGCAGATTTTGTCAAAATAAATCCACCAAAAGAAAAAACCAGTTTACAAAGCGCACAAAAATTAAAAATTGCAACAACTGCAGCTGGAAAAACAAAAGTTATTTGCTCTGGAGGAACAAAAAAAGATGAAAAAGAGTTTTTGCAAGAACTTTCACAACAAATCAAAATAGGTAAAACTTTTGGATGTGCAGTTGGAAGAAATATTCATCAAAGAAGTTTAAAAAATGCAATAAAATTTTGTGAAAAAATTGTAAAAATTATTTTTTAGCACAAACAATTATTATTTTCTCTCAATAGATTTATAATATTCTCCAGCTCGTGCAATTTAATTAAATCTTGTTCAATAACTTCCTTTCCATCGAATAGCAAGTTATTACATTTATCTATTAAAACGTTAAATTTATCAATCACTAAATTTAACATTTCGTTATCAACTTTTAATCCTTGTTCTAACAATACTTTGACATTTTGATAATCAAAAGACTGGTTAAAATTTTCAAAAAACTTCTGTTTTAAATAATAGTTTTTCAATAAAACATCTTGAATATATTTTAATACATTTAATTGATCCTCGATTTCTTCCAAACAAAAAATTATCTCTTTATTTTCTAAAATTTCTTTTTCTGCCTCCAATTTTTTAATTTTTTTTGAAATTATTTCTTCAATTTCATCATCAATTAAAGCACCTGCATTTAAAACCGCTTGAACATCATTTAAATCTAAAGAATCATGAAGTAAAAGTTCGATGAGTTGATATTTAAAATAATATTTTTTGTAGTCATTAATTTTTCTTAATATCTGAATTATACATTGAGTTTTTAAGATCTCTTGATGTACAAATTTTAACGACGATACAGCTTCAAAATTCAGCTGTTCTCGCTCAGCTTGTAATTTTTTTAATCTTTCTTCCATTTTTAATAAACTTTCATCAATGTTAATTTTATAACCCCATTCTAATAAATCAACAATTCTGTCTGGATTATTATTATCTATAATATAAGGTTCAACATAACCACTTATGTCATTTCTAAATAAACTCCAAGATATAGCATCATCAGACATTGAACAAATAAAACTATCTATCGAACATAAAAAAAATGTTAGAAACATCAACTTTTTCATAAAAACTTCTTTCAATAAAATTCCTATAATCAAACGCAATCTCATAATTTAAATTATGAGATTTTATATTACTTCAATTTCTATTGCAACATTTATTTACATTAATAATAATCTTTATGTTGAAATTAAATGATATTTAAAGATAAATTTAATTTTGAAAAATAATAATATTAGTACACAAATTTTCATCATTTTTGTACATAAAATTTGAAAGGATTTTTTTATGAAAAAAAAAAGTTTTTTTTTCATTTAGGCATATTTTTATATGTTATATCTTCTTTTGATATTAATTCAGTAAACCCTAATAATACTGTTTATATACAAAAATTAAATGAGATTTTTGCAATTCCTCAAGAAGAATTAAATTCAAGTCCCAATAAAATAAAATTACTTCAAAAACTCAATTCTCAACTCAAAAGTTTGTATTATAACCTACAACAATACGACCAAACTAAGAAACTAACTAACGAATTAGATGCTACTTTTCAAACTCTTATAAATCAACTTAAAATCTATTGCAAAAATAATTATGATTTTAAACAAGAAGCAATTGAAGCATTAAAAAAAACTAAAAACTTATATGCAAAAATAAAAGAAGAATCAAAAACACTGCGCTCACAAAATTTTCCGGGGAAATGTAATGCTTAATCGTATAAAAGAATATTCAAAATTTTTGAAATCATTAACACAGATTAATTTTCGTTTAATAAAAGGAATGTGGAAATTAACTAAACTTCCACAACCTGCAATTACAATTTTTGGCGGTTCAAGAATAACTGAAGATAGCATCCACGCCGAACGCGCATTTAAATTATCAAATACATTAACTTGTGAAGGTTTTTCAATAATTACAGGTGGAGGACCTGGAATAATGTCGGCAGCAAATAAAGGAGCTTATGAATACGCAAAAAAACAAGGAGCAAACAAAAATAAAAATAATAATACAATAACTTCTCTTGGAATTTCTCTTACAAGTTTTGCAAAAGAAAAATTAAATCCATACACACATGATTCTATTATTATGGATCATTTTTTTTCACGTAAATGGTTGCTTGTTAGATACTCAGTTGGCTTTATTGTTTTTCCCGGTGGTTTTGGAACATTGGATGAATTATTCGAAATAATAACTTTAGAGCAATGTTATCAAATGCCTAAAATTCCAATTGTTCTAATGAGCAAAGGCTATTGGTCACCAATGCTGGATTGGTTTAAAAGTCGTTTATTATCAAATGGCTTAATTGAAAAAAAAGATTTAGATCTTTTTTTTGTTACAAGCGATGTTGATGAAGCCTGTGAAATTATTTGTAAACATTGTAAAGGAAAAAATAAATTAAAAAAACCTCTTTATACTAGATAATGTAAATTATATAACCGATGCTTTCAAAAATAGCTATTCTACTAATACAGGACTTTGCCCAAAGTAAAAAAAGTTTAGATTTCTATTAACAAAAAAAGCCATCTGAGCGATCCTATTTAAAAACAAAAACATTAAAAAAGGAGAACTCAGATGGCCAACATATTTCAATTAGAACTAATTACAAAAC
>WJIY01000029.1 GCA_014730005.1 Candidatus Babelota bacterium
GTTTTGTAATTAGTTCTAATTGAAACATGTTGGCCATCTGAGCGATCCTTTTTTAATGTTTTTGTTTTTAAATAGGATCGCTCAGATGGCTTTTTTTGTTAATAGAAATCTAAACTTTTTTTACTTTGGGCAAAGTCCTGTCATAATAATTTCTGTATTTATGGGCTTCCCCTTTATTTTTTGCGTTTATTTTTATTTTAGGAGTTTGCTATGAAGATAGATTTTTTTCAAATTTTACGGTTTACAAATTGAGTTATTTAATATTAATTATTGTGTAATTAAATTTACTTTGTTAAATTTAAGTTGCTTTATTTCTATATATTTTCTCAGATGAATTAAATTTAGTATTTTGAGGAAAAGAATAATGAAAAGAATTTATGCTCCATGGCGACATAAATATGTTTCTAAAACCACAAGATCAGGCGACAGAAAAAAGCAAAAAAAGGATTGTGTTTTTTGTTATAAATTTAAATCGAATGAAGATAAAAAAAATTTAATTTTAAAAAGATATAATAATTCTGTAATTATTATGAATTTACATCCATATAATGCAGGACATTTAATGGTATTACCATGTGAACATAAAGCCGAATTAAGTGATTTGAGTTCTAAGGTTCGTTCGGAATTAATAAATGTTGTTAACATAGCCATAGAAGCTTTGAAAAAAACTATGAATCCTGATGGATTTAATGTTGGTATTAATCTGGGAATGGCAGGTGGGGGTGGTTTACCGTCACATTTACATTTTCATGTTTTGCCTAGATGGACAGGGGATACGAATTTTCTCGCAACTCTTGATGATACAAAAATAATATGTTCTGATTTTGATGAAATTTATGAATTGCTTAAAAAAGAATTAAAAAATAAAAAAATCAAATAATTTTAAATGATTAAAACGTTGTTGATTATTTAAAATTATTTGATTTTTAAAATCAAGAAGAAATAATCGATTTAAATTTATTAATCATGTTATCTATAAAATTTGTTATAGATTTTATTTTTAATCTAGCAAGGCCAAAATAAATCAACATTGCACCAACAGAAAATATAATAATGTTTAGTATTATTTTATATGTAATAACTAAAAGTATTATACCTGCGATAATTGCAAGGATTCCAGTTAGATTATCAGCGCCCCATTTTTTTATATTTTCTAAATTGTTAGCCATTTTTTCTCCTTTTAATAGTCTATTTTATTTATATTGATGATAACGTATCAAAAAAATAATCTTTTTCACAATTATTTTGTTTAAGAAACTACATTTTAGCCTTTTTGATTGTCTGCTTTGAAGTTTTTTAAAATTTTTAATATTTCTACATCTTCTAGTTGGGGAAATTGTTTGTAAAATTGACCAACAGCAAAAAAATTTGCTGATTGTTTTATGCAAATAATTTTATCTACTTTATTTTTTAATTCATCTATAACTTCTGTGGGGGCAACAGGTATGGCAATGATTATTTTTGAAGGTGATTGTTTTCTTATCGTTTCTATAGCAGCTTTCATGGTTGCACCTGTTGCAATTCCATCATCAACAATTATTACTATTTTATTTTTTACATTTAAAGGAGGTTTATTTTTTCTATATTTTTTTAAACGCCTTTGAATTTCTTGAAATTCGTTTTTGATTTCTTTTTGTATGTAATCTTGTTTTATTTGATACATTTGTATGATTTTGTAATCTAAGATAGGTGTTCCGTCTTGTGTTATTGCACCAAATGCTAATTCGGAATTTATGGGATCTTTTAATTTTTTTGTAACAACAATATCAAAAGGAATATTGAATTCTTTAGATATTATTGCAGCAATTGGAATGCCTCCACGGGGTAGCCCAATTATTATTGTATTTGATTTATTTTTATAATCTTTTAGTTTCGTAGCTAATTCTTTAGCTGCTTCTTCACGATTTTTGAACATATTTTTGTTCTCCTCTTATAAATAAAAAAAATAAACTTTATTTTTTTATGTTACATATTGTGTAATTCAAAAAAGGATAATTTAGTTTAATAGGTCCAAATTGACAATATTATGTTATTCCTTTATATCATATCTTTAATTGGTTTGAATAATATCTCAAATATATGCACAATAAGGGTATTTAATACATTTAAATATTTGATTCTTTGCTGTAATTCTGATAAATTGTTATTTCCTATCTTAAGTTTCAAAATACTTTGGAAGATGGGATTTTTTTATTTTTAACGCTTAATTCGGGCGTAGTTATTTTTTATATTTTTATATCGAGGAGATCGAACATATGTTACAAAGGCTAATTCATTTTTTTTGGGGTGAATTTACAGATGAAGATATTAAAAAATTTGGAATTTTATCGATTACCTTTTTCTTCATTATAGGTAACTATTGGCTTATTAGATCATTAAAGGATGCTTTGTTTGCATCATTAGTTGGTTTTTCATGGGTTCCTTATGCAAAAATATTATCATTGGTGGTTAATATCTTTGTTGTAATGGGATATGGAAAGCTCGTTGATGTTCTTAAAAAAGATAGGTTGTTTTATTTATTGTGTGGTTTTTATAGCTTGCTTTTTATCTTTATTTCGATTTTTACATTATATACAAATGCAATGGAGATCGATCAAACATCTATATTTTATTCATTGACATCTTGGATTCCAGGAAAAATTTTGGGTTGGATTACTTATGTTGCTATTGAAAGTAGTTCAATATTAATTGCACTCTTTTGGGCGTTTGTTGCAAGTGTTATGAAAGTTGATTCTGCTAAAAAAGGATATGGAATGATTTTCTTTTTAGGACAAACAGGTCAGCTTTTAGGTGCAGGAATGGTTGCAAATTTTGCGCAAAAGTTTGGATCTCCTGTTCTTTTGGCACTTTCAGGATTTTTAATTTTATGTGTACCTTTAATGATTATGATTTATATGAGGGTTATACCTCAGGAAGAGGTTGCTCCAGAAGTTATTACAGATAAAGCTAAACCAAAAACAGGTTTTATGGGAGGTTTAAAATTACTTTTAACTAAACCTTATGTTATGGGAATTTTTGTTGTTGCAACTTCTTACGAAGTAATAGGTACTGTTCTTGACTTTCAAATGAAATTGATTGCATCTAATCAGTTTTCAAGAGATGCCTTTGCTGCATTTAATGCTAAATTTGGTATGAGTGTTGGTGTTCTTTCTTTAACTTTTGCTCTTTTGGGAACAAGCTTTTTTATGAGAAAGTTTGGTCTTAAGTTTTGTCTAATTTCATATCCAACAATGATTGGTGTTTTAGTTGGTTCTATTTTTGTTTTAAGAACTTTTGGAATAACTGATTATACGTATATGTGGATTATTTTTGCAGCAATGATAGCAATTAAAGGTTTAAATTATACTTTGAATAATCCAACTAAAGAAGTTATGTATATACCTACAAGTAAAGATGTAAAATTTAAAGCAAAGAGCTGGATAGATGTATTTGGAAACAGAACAACAAAGGGTATTGGTTCTACTATAACTGGTGTATTTAGAACATCTTTACCGGATTTACTTTTTTATGGAACATTGATTTCATTAGGTGTTGTTGGATTCTGGATTTTTATAGCCGCATTACTTGGAAAAGCTTTTGGAAAATTACAAGAAGAAGGTACTATTATCGAATAGTTTTTATTAAATTTATAAATTAAAAAAAGACTGAAAAAATTTCAGCCTTTTTTTAATTTATTTTTACTTAAAATTATTTTGTTTTTGCGTCTTTTATTTCATAACCTAGTTGCTTTAGTTTATCTCTAATTTCATCTGCAACTTGCCAATTTTTTTCTTTACGTGCTTGTTCTCTTTTTTTAATTAATTCTTCAATTTTGGGAGTAATTTCTCTTTTTTCTTCAATAGATTCACATGTTAAACCCAGTGCTTGTTTCAAGAAAGCTTTAATCATTTTCCTGAGTTGTAAATTTTTTCTTATTTCATTCAAATTTCCAAAAACTTCACCAAGTACTTTTGGTGTATTTAAATCATCGCATAAACTATGTATCATTTGTTCAATGATTGGATATTTTCTGTATTCGAGAAGTGAAAATTCATGATTAATTTTTTCATTTGGATCTAAAGCCATTATTAATTTTTTGTATGCAACTTGAGCTGCTTTTGTGTCTTTAAGATTAAATTCGATAGGAGTTTTATAATGATGTTGTAAAAAAAAGAAACGCAATACCATTGGATTAATAGTTTCAAAAATTGTTTTCAAGGTGAAAAAATTTCCTAAGGATTTTGACATTTTTTCTTTATTTATATTAACAAATGCATTATGTATCCATGTGTTTACAAATTTTTGATTATATAAACTTTCTGATTGAGCAATTTCATTTTCATGATGAGGGAAAATCAAATCTATACCTCCACCATGAATATCAATTGAAGAACCCAAGTATTTGGATGCTAGAACAGAACATTCTATGTGCCATCCGGGACGACCGTAACCCCATGGAGATTTCCAAAATAAATTATCTTTATTTCCTTTCCAAAGTACAAAATCTGCAGGATGTTTTTTACGCGAGTTAATTTCAACACGTGCTCCTGTTTTTAAGCCTTCAAGTTTTTTACCTGAAAGTTTCCCATATTCAGGAAAGGATAAAACATCAAAATAAACATCATTATCTATTACATATGCATGTTTTTTCTCTATTAATTTTTCTATAAATTGAATAATTTCTGGTATATTTTGTGTAACTGTAGGTTCATAAGTAGGTGGAAGACAATTTAATGCTTGCATATCTTGGTGAAAAAATTTTGTAAATTTTTTAGCGATTTCTTCATATTTGGTTTGATCACCATATTCTTCTTTGGCTTTATTTAAAATTTTATCATCAATATCAGTTAGGTTTCGTGTATATTTAACCTTATATCCCATTAATTGTAAGAATCTAAATAAAACGTCAAAATTAACATAGCATCTTCCATGACCAATATGTGAATAATCATAGGGAGTAACTCCACATACATATAATTTTACAGTTTTATTTTTTAATGGTTTAAAAACTTCTTTCTTCCTAGATAATGTGTTTGTTA